>JAFVDC010000057.1 GCA_017478685.1 Bacteroidales bacterium
CCCTTCAGGCGCCATCCCTCCAGCCCCATGACCCTGGAAGCCGCCGTTGAAACCTCCCTGAAGGCGCCGGATTTCTATCAGCAGCACTTCTACTCCAACCACTATATCTGGGAAAACGACTTCCAGAAGGTCTCTACCACCAAGATCCACGCTACGTTCAGCGTGCCCAGATGGGACCTCAAGGCCGAAGCCGGATATGCGCTCCTGGCTGGCAACGTCTACTACGACACCCTTGGCATGGCGCGTCAGAACACCGTGCCCATGAGCATCCTCACGACGGCTCTCACCAAGAACTTCAAGTTCGGCCCGGTGCATCTTGACAACAAAGTGCTGTTCCAGCTGTCCTCCAACCAGGACGTGGTCCCGCTGCCAACGGTTGCGCTTAACCTCAGGTGGTATCTCCAGTTCAACGTGGTGGATCCCAAGGTGATGAAACTCCAGGCCGGTGTAAATCTCAGGTACACAACGCTTTGGTATGCCCCTGCCTACAACCCTGTGGCGGGCGTATTCATGGCCCAGAACCAGCAGCTTTACGGCAACGCCCCCACCTTCGACCCCTTCATAAACCTGCAGTGGAAGAAGGCCTGTATCTTCATAAAGATAGAGAACATGGGTAAGGGCTGGCCTCTGGATAAGCACAATTACTTCAGCGCCCACCATTACATAGAGCCGCCGGCAATCTTCAAATTCGGCATATCTTGGCCCTTCTATCCGCCTCTTGGCCAGAACAAGACCTTGTCTTCAAGGGCAGGTTCAGGCACCGGTATGGGTGGTGGCGGCGGCCTCGGTGGCGGCCTGGGCGGTGGCCTTGGCGGCATGCTCGGAGGAGGCCGATAGCCATGAAAGCGCATCCCCTTATATACGCGGCACTTACGCTGCTTCTTCTCCTGATACCACTTCCGGGCCGAATTCCCGGCGGGGAGAGCCCTGAGGAAATAATGGCCGAAGAACGCTCCGGAGAGCCCCTAAGCGCATACGACAACGTGATAAAAGCCACCGCCGATTCCATCGGCCTTGACTGGCACCTTATTGCTGCCGTTATCTACCACGAATCCCGTTTCCACAACGAGGCCGAATCCGGCCGCGGCGCCGTGGGCCTCATGCAGGTGCTCAGCACCCGCTATTCACCGGAGTACCTTCTGGAGCCTGCAAATAACCTGAGGGTTGGCTCAAGATACCTCAAACGCCTCCAGAACATGTTTTCGGCCAAGGCCGCCAACCCAACGGAAGCCCTAAAATTCGCCCTTGCGGCGTACAATTTCGGGGAGGGTAAAGTGTGGCGTCTAATCGGTCAGGCCGAAGAAGCCGGGCTGGACGCCTCCAGATGGGACACCGTTGCCTCCACACAGCTCCCAAAGGGCCACCACACCGTCTCCTACGTGGAGAAAGTGCTTGACACTTATGCCGATTATTACAGGCGGTATTAGTCGGCCTTGACAGTCTCTGCGGGGTCTATCTTGGAGATGTAGAGGGAGGGGAGCCACATGAGGAGGACTATGCCCGCAAAGGCAACAAGGTCGGCCCCCAGGATGCCCCAGAAGGGGAGATTCACCGGAACATAAGAGACAAAGTAGTTGGCGGGGTCCAGCTTGATGAGGTGCGTCGTACCCTGAATAAGGCAGAACAGAAATGCCAGGGCGTTGCCGATGAGCATGCCTTTAAGCACGGCTTCGGCCCCTATGCGCACAAATAACCTGCCGATGGCCCTGTCCTGCATTCCAAGGGCCTTGAGCGTTCCTATGAGCGGAATGTTCCGGAGGAGCATGACAAGAAGGCCGCTTATCATGTTGAATCCGGCCACCAGGATCATGAGGATGAGGATAATGAGAACATTCACGTCCAGAAGCCCCAGCCAGTCGAAAACTTGCGGATAACTCCGGGCCGAAGAAATGACGAAGAGGCCGTTTTCTTCCTCGTGTTCGCTGGTGGAGAGGATGAATCCTATGCGGGCCTCTATGTCCTTCAGGGCCTTTGGAGAGGCGTTTTTAACCTTTACTTCCAGCTGTGAAACCATGGTGGAATCCCAGCCATTGAGGCGCTGCATGTCCTGGAGGCCGGCGTAGACAAGGAGGTTGTCGTCGGTTTCTATGATGTCACGGTGAGTATCCGTGATGTGGAATTTACGCGCCCGCACCTTTTCTCCAACAAAATAGGTTGTGAGGTCTTCTCCGGGCTGGAGGCCGGTGATTTCCTGCAGGCGGTGGGGGATTGAGACTTGCAATTGAGATTTCTGGGTAGAACCTTTCACAATGACCCCGTGCACAATTTCCCCGTTCTTGACAATGCCGGCGCGGCTGACGACGGGGACGATTTCGGCCACCCCGGGAATAGAGAGAATCTTATCCTCCGAGGGGAGGTGCCGGGGCATTGGGACGGGGTCCGAGCCGCCGGAGGCATAAGGGCTTATGCTTATGTCTCCGGTCATGGCTGCGACTCCGTTTCTGATGCTGTGCCGGAAGCCTGAACTTACCGCCACGGCAACTATTATTACAAAGAAACTCACGGCCGTCGCAACGGCCGCGATGTTTCCTTTGAACTTGATTTTACGCGATATGAAGGACTCTGCTACCAAATATGGACGCGCTCCTCTTCCGGACGGAACATGGGATCTCCTTCCTCAATGTCAAAGGCCTCGAAGAAGGTCTCAAAGTTACGTACGCTCACGTTTACGCGGTTTTCGGCCAGGGAGTGGGGATCCATGTTGGTAAGGCGGGCCTTCTCCTGGTCTGTGATGTTCTGGGCCCAGATGGCGCCGTAGCTGAGGTAGAAGCGCTGTGCGCGTGAGAAGCCGTCTATCATGGGATCCTTCTTGCCCTTGGTGGCATTCTCCATTGCGGTGAAGGCAATTGAAAGGCCGCCGTGGTCTCCGATGTTCTCTCCAAGGGTGTAACGGCCGTTGGCGTGTACGCCGGGGAGAATCTCAACTGCATCGAACTGGGCTGCAAGCTTGTCTCCAAGGGCGTCGAACTTTGCTTTGTCGGCGGCGGTCCACCAGTTTACCATGTTGCCCACTGCGTCAAACATGGAGCCTTGGTCGTCAAAGCCGTGGGACATTTCGTGGCCGATAACCACGCCGATTCCGCCGTAGTTCACGGGATCGTCGGCCTCAGGGTCGAAGAAGGGCTTCTGGAGGATGGCTGCCGGGAAGCAGATCTCGTTGGTGGTGGGGTTGTAGTAGGCGTTCACCGTCTGGGGAGTCATGCCCCATTCGGTCTTGTCCGTGGGCTTCCCAAGCTTGTCAAGGTTGTCCTTCACATACCATGCGCTGGCGCTCCGAAGGTTCTCATAATAGGAGTTTTCCGGGTTGATGTCAAGGGTGGAGTAGTCCTTCCACTTGTCCGGGTAGCCGATTTTCACGGTGAAAGCGGCCAGTTTTTCACGGGCGCGGACCTTGGTGGAGTCGCTCATCCACTCAAGCTCGTCAATGTGCTGTCCAAGGGCGGTGCGGAGGTTCTCTACCAGCGCAACCATCTTCTTCTTGGAACTTTCCGGGAAGTAACGGCTTACATACATCTCGCCTACAGCCTCTCCGAGGATGCCGTTGGGAACGCTCATCGCCCTCTTCCAGCGGGGAGTCTCCTCCTGTGCGCCGGCCATCTGGTGGGAGTAGAAGTCCCACTGTGCGGTGTAGAATTCGTCGGAGAGGGATCCTGCCTGGCCGCTCACAAACTGGCAAAGGAGGTATGCCTTGAGGGTCTCAAGGTCTGCTTCTGCCATGTATGCCGAAAGGGCGTCGAAGTATGAAGGTTGCTGGACAATCACTTTGTCCTGGGCGGGAATACCCACTGCGGCGCAAACTTTGTCGAAGCCTATTCCGGGCCATTTTGCCACAATCTCGGAGGTGGACATGGGATTGTAGATGGCAGCCATGTCACGGTTCTGCTCCCTTGTCCATGAAGCGGCAGCGATTGCGTCTTCAACGGCCATGTCTTTTTCCACCAGTTCCTTTGCTCCTTCCACTCCGGAGAGGGTGAGAACCTTCTCAAGATAAGCCTTGTAGCCTTCCTTGAGAGCGGCATTTTCGGCTTTGAGGTAGTAGTCGCGGTCTCCCATGCCAAGGCCGCCCTGGCCCATGTAGAGGATCTGGATGTCGGAGTTGGTGAGGTCTGCCTCCACGCCGGCGCCATAGAAGCCGCCTTCTCCGTAGAGGTTCATCTTGCCAAGAAGGGTTGCAAGGTCGTCTTTGGTCTGAACTGCCTGGATTTCAGCTATATAAGGCTGGATGGGCTGTGCGCCGAGGGCGTTGCGGGTGGTGGAATCGAGGGCCATCTTGTAGAGGTCGGAGATTTTCTGCTCCACGGTGCCGGGCTTGGCCTTCAGGGTTGTCATTTCCTGGAACAGGGCGTTGAGGTTTTCTTGAGCCTTCTCACGGAGGGCATCAAAGCTGCCGTAACGGGAGAATTCGGCCCTGAGGGGGTTCTTCACCTGCCAGCCGCCGGTTGCATACTGATAGAAATCCACCTTGGGAGATGTGGTGGTGTCAAGGTCTGTCAAATCCAATGCGGGGGCTCCGGATTTGGGAGCGCACGCCGCCATTGCAAGGAATGACATCATAAGGATAAACGCTTTTTTCATATTGTTATACAATTAACACTCACAAAGATACAAAATAATCACTGATTTACCCCTTCCCCAAACAGGGCGAAGTCTCCTTTCAGGGGGTCCTCCGGGAAAATCTGTGCAAGGCGGGCGGTGAGCCGAAGGGCGGCGCTCATGGACGCGGTCTTGGATGACAGCAGCCCCAGCCGGACGCTCTGCTGCAGAACGTGGGTGTCCATAGGCATTATGAGCGTGCGCTTGTCAATCTGCGGCGCCCAAAGGCCAAGGTCTACGGGGGAGCCGTCACGGACCATCCAGCGCAGGAACATGCACACCCTCTTGCAGGCCGAAGCGGTATCCTTCGGCACGGGTGCGGTGTCTCCGAACCAGCGCGTGATGGCCCCCACGGCCTCCAGGGTGCTGCAGGAACCCACATACTCCCTAAGCGTGCCGTAATGGTCCAACAGCCTGCGGTAGGCCTCCAGGAAGGCGTGGATGTCGGCCACGGTGTAAAGCCTGTAATAGCAGGCCAAAGAGCCTGAAGGTAAATCCTCCTTGAACGCCCCTGAGCGTATCCAGCGGTCCATGTCTCCGCCAGAGCGCTCCAGAAGCCATCCTATCTTCGGCATAAACTGTGCGCGGGAGCCGTACGCCAGCGCTTGGGCCACAAACGCCATGGCCTCCTGGTTGGCCGCGCCGGAAACCTGGTGCATCCAGAAAGAGGGGTCTCCTTCAATGAAAGAGGGAGTCTCGTATTTTTCGGCGAGCTCCCTCAGTAATGTGTCAATGCTGTCCATTAAAGGCCGATGCTTTTGAAGAAATCGTTGCCTTTGTCGTCTACCAGGATGAAGGCCGGGAAGTCTTCCACGGTGATTTTCCAGATGGCTTCCATGCCAAGTTCCGGGTACTCCACGCATTCGATGCTGCGGATGCTGCTCTGGGAAAGGACTGCAGCCACGCCGCCGATGGTTCCGAGGTAGAAGCCGCCGTGTTTCTCACAGGCGTCCGTGACAACCTTTGAACGGTTGCCCTTGGCAATCATCACAAGCGATGCACCGTGGTCCTGGAATTCGTCCACGTAAGGGTCCATGCGGTTGGCCGTGGTGGGGCCCATGGAGCCGCAAGGGTAGCCTGCAGGTGTCTTTGCGGGGCCTGCATAGAGGATGGGGTGATCCTTGAAGTAGGCGGGCATGTCCTCTCCGGCATCAAG
>JAFVDC010000058.1 GCA_017478685.1 Bacteroidales bacterium
AAGGATGTCAGAGCAGAGTACCACTATTTTATGATTTATTGTTCTTCGTTTAAATTCTTGCCTGAAGAAGGGTACAGTTTCCATGAAATTACAGATAAGACCCAGAGTCTTATTTATTTAGCTATAATTGAGCCAATAGTTGACACAGTAAAAGTTTTTATCGATGGCTAGTAAAAGATATTTTGTAATTATGAATATGGAAACGCATATTCGTAAAACGGATCTTGCTCTTGGCGTTATTGATACAGACCATAGTATCCGGAACAGTGTCATGAGAGAACTCGATGACCGTTTCCCAAATTCTATTTACGACAAAATGGAAACGTTGGATTCAATAATATATTCAATTAAGAAATCGCTTCCGGCAAAGCCATTTATGGATTTGCGAACGATGGCTCTTATTTTTTTGAATATTGAACAAGATTTTTATCAGCAGAAAAAAGATGAAGAGTTGGAGTCCGCACTGAAAAATGCCAATGTAGATGTTATTGTCGGAGAAAGCCAGCACTGTTTTTATCTTAATAATGTGTTTTATGATTGTTTTCGCTGGAAGAGTTATAATACATCTTTACCAATTAACATAGATGACAGGATGTACACCTCATATTTGGATGTGACTCAATCTGGAATTCAGATTTATTCGTCTGCACCTGATTTTGATGCGGAAATTGAAGGCGAACTGGGAATAATGCTAAATCCTCTAAAGCATATTTTAAAAAGAAGTCATAATCAATTCATTGATACATTAAGTATCCAGATTGAGAGTATACACAGGCAATATGGCAAAAACATTTTTTGAAGAAAAGGGGCCGGCTCTTTTGGAAAGAAAAGGTATAAGTAAAGCCGAGTTTGCCCGCCGTATGGGCGTACAACGACAGAATGTCAACATCCTTTTCAAGACAAAGAACCTCTACACTATTCAGAAAGCAGCTCAAATAATAGGCGTGCCATTTGAGATGCTTATTGGTTATACTTCTGAGCCTGAGCTACTTCCTACGATTATTCCCGATGAAGAAGACATCCCTCATGCTTTCGGCCCATTTGGGAATATATATACCGGCTTTGAGGGGAAGCCTAAAGAGGCATTCTGGTTCTTAATAGACCATCAGGAGGGAGATTTAAGAGCCGTATTCAGCAGAGAGGATATTGGTCAAATAGACCTTGTTTGGGGAGATGAAAATTTTGGAGTAAGACATATTTTAGTCAAGCATATTAATCAGAAAGATTTTCCCACTGTCAATCAAATGATTGATAGAATCACTTCAATGATTCAAGAGGGAACGCTGTATTTTGAAGATCCCGATAAAGTTGTTCTTAAACATGACGGCTACCTTGCCATAATACGGAAAAACTATCCTACAAACGGAAAAAAGCCGGAGTCCCAAATCTGGGTACTCACGGCTTATGCAAAAGAGTCATCTGATACCACCTCAGCTCCCCCTGGTATCCATTAAGGCGGCAGGGCTGTCACCGCCGGATGGGAGATTAAACGTATCGTTGGCGACCACCGTCAGTTAAAAAACCAAAATGGCAAATCCGGGACAGTCACGGTCAGTGGTAAGAACAGTGATACTTTGAGCCAGGAAATACTGAACAGCATCTGGAAACAGGCCGGATGGAAATAGATTATGGGAACAGTACATATTAATATTGATTGGGTGCCCAATAACTTTGCGGCAGCACCCGCCAATGAGGAAATAGCCTGTATTGCAACAGGACATACACTGGAAGAAGTGGAAAAGAACATTGTCGATGCTCTTGCCTTTCATGTCTCTTGCCTTGTAGAGGACGGGGCCCCCGTACCTATGGAACTACAGGGAGAATGGACCCCATTATTTCATCTTTCAACAAGAGCGCAACTGAAATACACTGATAACTATATAACTCGCAAAGCATTGTCCAAAGAAACCGGCATTGCCGAACAACAGTTAAGCCATTATGCCAACGGACTCCGTCATCCTCGCCCGCAGATGCAAAGCCGTATCAGTAAAGGAATTAAAACAATTTGCCAGAGGCTGGCTTTGGCGCTGTAGGTTCTGCGACTACAGGGTATTACTGCTTACAACTTCTGAATCTCACGGTCCATCCACTCAATCTTTGAGACAAAACCGCTGCGGACGGCCGACACTTCCCCCGAAAGGGTGAAGTATTTGTTTCCCCATAGCGCAATGTCGCGGTTGGCGCTCACCTTGATGGTGGAAACAATGTCTTCCATGTAATCCAGGAAAGGTTTGTACTGGCTGTTTCCCAAAATATTACCCTTGTAAACCTCCCAGCGCTTTTTCACTGTCTGGACAAACGCGGGATCCTTGAACAGGTACTTGTAGTAGTACATGTCCTTGGAGTTGAACTTCTTGTCTACAAGGAACAGTTCCTGGTCCCAAAGAGGCCCGGCCTTGAGTTTGCACACCGTGCCTTCCGGACTGTCCACGCCGTCCAGGCCCTTGAACAGCTTCACGCTCCTCGGCTTATAGGCCTCATAGTTGGAAACGGTTTCAAGCACCATCCAGTAATCGGCAAAACTGTCCATGTCCAGATACTCCGTATAGCGGCTGCCACCCGGCAACCCTATTTTCTTTATTTCGGCCTCCATCTCGTTGATGAAGTTCCGGATGTAGTCCATCTGGGCGTCAGTGAGGTCTTCGTCCGGGTACTTTATCTGGACGGGGAGGCCGAAACCGGACGACTTGAACTTGTGCCGTTCGTCGTAAAGTTCGTCGTACTCAAGCAGATAGCCTCCTTCCTTTGAAATGTTCACCCTGTCAGGGTCAATCTTTATATGCTCGCAGAGGTAGTACAGCCCCTGGAACTGCCCGTTGAGGACAAGTTCCACAAACCGCCCGCGGGGAGCCCAGTCTATGGACGGAGCCCGCCCGGAAGCCTCAAATGCAAGCGGATTCCCGATAAAACCACGGTATTCGGCCAGTAGCACCCATCTTTTATGCGCCGGCATTCCCAGAACTTTCCGGGCGTTCCCAAGTTTCAGCGCATACGGTTTCTTGGGGTACTTGTCCCAGGTCCAGTTGCCGCGGCCCCTTATTTCGGCCGGGCCGATATCCGTCATCTTGTGGTTTTCCCCCATGATTTTCATGGAAGAGCCTCTCCAGGTTGTCTTGCTGGTGATTTTTCCGGGTTTGTCGGTGTCGATGATGACAACCGGCAGATCCGTATCTATAACCTTCACGTTATAGTCCTGCGTTTTCCCGTCTTCAAATTCCAGGCGGAAATCCACGCCCTTTTTATAGTTTTTGAAATTGTTGGCCGAAACACCGCTCTCCTGAGGTACGCCGTTTACGGTGACGGCGGTGATGCCGCTGCTTTCGAATGATGCCACCACTTCGGTGAGGTCCGTCCCGCCCGGCACAAACACAATGCAGCCGCCGTCGTATACGCTAACCGGCTTGTATTCACGGCCTTCGGCCTTGACGCGAAAGTTGAAGAAGTCCTGCGGAAACGCCGCTTCCTGCGGGCGGGGAACAACATCCGCCGTGCAGGCCGAAAGGCAAAGCGAAATGATTAGCCATGAAAGTAGTTTTCTCATAGCGGCAAAGTTATGAAAACTTCCGTATTTGTCCTCGTTTTCAGGTGGTTTTGTTGCAAAATATGCGGTTTTGTGTCCGGGCGGGGCGCAAAGTTTGGCAGGATGGAAAATAATTCCTAAATTAGCGCTCTATAATTACTTAACCCCAAAACAATGACCATAAACTCACCGGGTGCCCTTGAGGGCATCAGACAGGAAGCCCGGAAGGCCCTGTCTCAAAGGGAGGAAAGCAACCAGGCTACTTCGGCGCAGGCCGCCGGCCTTGAGAAAGGCACACCGCACATGCAAATCCTTTGCTGCGGCGGTACCGGTTGCAAAGCCTCTGAAAGTGCAATGATCGCCCAGAATTTCCAAGAGTCCCTGAAGGCCCACGGAATTGAGGATAAAGTGGATGTAGTTGTTCCGGGATGCTTCGGCTTCTGTGAAAAAGGACCTATCGTGAAGATAGTTCCGGACAACACCTTCTATACCTCCGTGCGTCCGGAGGATGTTGAGGAAATAGTGACCTCGCATATCCTTGCCGGCAACAGGGTGGAGCGCCTTCTGTACGTAGACCCTTCCACCGGGCAGCACATCAGTGACTCCAAGCACATGAACTTCTACCGCAAGCAGCTGAGGATAGCCCTCCGCAACTGCGGCTTCATAAATCCGGAAGATATCCGCGAATACATTGCCCGTGACGGCTACAAAGCCCTCGCGGACAGCCTCCAGAGGCCCTCTGAAGACGTTCTCGCGGACATCAAGGCATCCGGCCTCAGGGGCCGTGGCGGCGCCGGTTTCCCCACCGGAGTAAAGTGGGAGATTGCCAGGAAGTTCAACGCCCCGGACAAATACGTTGTCTGCAACGCGGATGAAGGAGACCCCGGCGCGTTCATGGACCGCTCCATCATGGAAGGAGATCCCAATTCCGTGATCGAAGCCATGATGATCTGCGGCTACTGCATAAACGCTCACCACGGACTCATCTACATCCGTGCCGAATATCCCCTTGCCGTGCATCGCCTGAAGGTGGCAATCGGCCAGGCCCGTGAATACGGCCTCCTTGGAAAGAACATCCTTGGAACCGGCTTTGACTTTGACATCGAAATCCGTTACGGCGCCGGCGCATTCGTGTGCGGTGAAGAGACCGCCCTCATCCATTCCATGGAAGGAAAGAGGGGAGAGCCCACCCTGAAGCCGCCGTTCCCCGCAGAGGCCGGCTACTTCGGCAATCCCACAAATGTGAACAATGTTGAAACTCTGGCAAACGTCCCTGTAATCCTCACAAAGGGTCCCCAGTGGTTTGCGTCCATCGGCACGGAAAAATCCAAGGGCACAAAGGTGTTCGCCCTTGCCGGAAAAATCAATAACGTTGGTCTCATTGAGGTTCCCATGGGCACAACCCTCCGTGAAATCATCTACGACATCGGCGGCGGCGTAAAGGGCGGCAAGAAGTTCAAGGCCGTCCAGACCGGCGGCCCCTCCGGTGGCTGCCTCACTGAAAAGCACCTGGACATTCCCATTGATTATGAGTCACTTGCCGCGGCAGGCTCCATGATGGGCTCCGGCGGCATGATAGTGATGGACGAAGACGACTGCATGGTGTCCGTGGCTAAGTTCTTCCTGGAATTCACCGTGGACGAGTCCTGCGGAAAGTGCACCCCGTGCCGAATCGGCAACCGCCGCATGCTGGAAATCCTCACCCGCATAACGGACGGCCGCGGCACAGAAGAAGACATAGAAACCCTTGAAAACCTTGCAAAAGTGATCAAGGACACCGCCCTTTGCGGCCTTGGCCAGACTTCTCCCAACCCCGTCCTCTCCACCCTCGCAAACTTCAGGGAAGAGTACGAGGAACACGTGCGTGACCACAAGTGCCGCGCCCACAAGTGCAAGAGCCTCCTTACCTATTCCATAGATCCGGCCCTGTGCAAGGGCTGTAGCGCCTGCGCCCGCGGATGCCCCGCCGAAGCCATTGCCGGAGAAGTGAGAAAACCGTTCGTGATAAATCCGGAAAAATGTATCCGCTGCGGCATGTGCCTGTCACGGTGCAAGTTCGGAGCCATTAAAGTTATCTAATAAGGAGCACGCTATGGAAAATACTATGATTACCCTTACAATAGATGGCAGGGCCGTTAGCGTGCCCAAGGGAACAAGCATCCTTGACGCCGCCGCCACCATCGGCATAAAAATACCCGCGCTGTGCCACATGGACCTCAAGGGCACATGCGTGAAGAACACCCCGGCTTCGTGCCGAATTTGCGTCGTTGAAGTTGAGGGAAGGCGTAACCTGGCCCCTTCCTGCGCCACCCAGGTCATGGAAGGCATGGTTGTTCGCACAAATTCGGCCCGTGTGGTGCGCGCCCGCAAAACCGTGGCCGAACTCATTCTCTCCGACCACCCCAACGACTGCCTTACCTGTCCCAAGTGCTCGGACTGCGAGCTCCAGAAACTGGTGACCCGTTTCAACATCCGCCGCATGACATACAAGGGAGAGCAGAGCGTGAGGAAGAAGGAGGAGACCGTCGCCATTACCCGCAACATGGACAAGTGCATCCTTTGCCGCCGCTGCGAATCCGTTTGCAACCAGGTTCAGACGGTGGGCGTGCTTGGTGCCGTGCGTCGCGGCTTCGAGACCACCATCGCCCCCACCTTCGACCGCATGTTCAAGGAAACCGACTGCACATACTGCGGTCAGTGCGTGGCCGTCTGCCCCACGGGAGCTCTCACGGAGCGTGACAACACAGACCGCCTCCTGGACGACCTCTGCAACCCTGAAAAGATAGTCATCGCCCAGCCCGCCCCGGCGGTCCGCGTTGCACTTGGGGAAGAATTCGGCATGAAGCCCGGCACCATTGTCACCGGCAAGCTTGCAACCTCCCTCCGCTACCTTGGCTTCGACTATGTGTTTGACACTGATTTCGCCGCAGACCTCACCATCATGGAGGAGGGTTCCGAAATCCTCCACCGCCTGAGGGCCTTCCTTGGCGGGGACAAGAGCGTGAAGCTCCCCATCATGACATCCTGCTGCCCGGCCTGGGTGAATTTCTATGAGCACAACTACCCGGATCTCCTGGAGTACCCTTCATCGGCCAAATCCCCGGCACAGATGTTCGGGGCCATCGCCAAGAACTATTGGGCCGAAAAAATGGGAATCCCCCGCGAGAAACTGGTGGTGGTGTCCATAATGCCCTGCCTTGCCAAGAAGTACGAGTGCGAGCGCGAGGAATTCTCCGTAAACGGAAACCCGGACGTGGATTACTCAATCTCCACCCGTGAACTGGCCCGCCTCATAAAGCGCTCCAACATAGACTTCCAGAGCCTTCCGGACTCCGACTTCGACACCCCCATGGGAGAATCCTCCGGCGCAGGTGCCATATTCGGCGCAACCGGCGGCGTAATGGAGGCTGCCCTCCGCACTGTATATGAGGTGTTTACCGGCAAAACCCTGCCCCGTCTGGAGTTCACCGCCGTACGCGGCCTGGACGGCATAAAGGAGGCCACCATTGACATAGACGGCTTCCCCCTGAAGGTTTGCGTGGCGCATACCCTTGGAAACGCCCGCTATCTCATGGAGGGGCTCCGCAAGGGAGAGCTCAATTACCACGTTGTTGAGGTTATGGCCTGCCCCGGAGGCTGCATAGGCGGCGCCGGTCAGCCCTACCACCACGGCAACATAGAGGTCCTGAAGGCCCGCGCGGCTGCCATTTACCGCGAAGACGAAGGCAAGCCCATCCGAAAGAGCCACGAGAACCCGGACATCAAGCAGCTCTACGAAGTCTATCTTGGAGAGCCCCTTGGCGAACTTTCTGAGAAACTCCTCCATACCCGTTATTTTGACAAAAGCATCAAGTAGAATTAGTTATGAAAGTATCATGTGAGGCTCTGTGCCAGGTGGAGGCCATCTGCCGTAAATTCAATAATGACCCCGGAGAACTCATTTCCATTCTCCACGAATGCCAGAATACCCTTGGGTATCTCCCGGAAGAAGTCCAGAGGGTGATTGCCCGCGAACTTGGCATCCCCGCATCAAAGGTGTACGGGGTGGTGACGTTCTACTCTTTCTTCTCTATGGTGCCAAAGGGCAAATATCCCGTTTCAGTATGCCTTGGAACAGCCTGCTACGTAAGAGGCTCGGACAAAGTGCTGGAAGAATTCAAGAGAGTGCTTGGCATAGAGGTAGGCGAAACCACCCCGGACGGCAAGTTCTCCCTTGACTGCCTCCGCTGCGTAGGCGCCTGCGGCCTTGCCCCCGTTGCCACCATTGGAGAGAAAGTTTACGGCAGGCTCAACCCCTCCGACATCAAAAAGATTGTGGCCGAATTCGGGGAATAGAAGACTTAGTGCAGGAAGATTGAAGCGGTGGTGGACCTGGTCCAGCACTTTTTTGGACGAGGTGGCATTTTATCCGGTGGACCAGGTCCAGGCACTATGCACTACAGGTACCTCAGAGGCGTAGTCGGTGGACCTGGTCCAGCACTTATTTTTGTACCTCGTCCAAAAACTGGTGACACCTCGTCCAAATTACCCCTGGACCAGGTCCACAAACCCCCTGGACCAGGTCCACACCAGGGGAATAGAGATATGACACAATCATAAAATATGACGGAACCGTACCAAATATCCTTTTTCGGGGCTACCAACAGCGGTAAGTCCACGCTGGTTAATGCCATTGCCGGACAGAAGGTGTCTTTGGTAAGTGACAGGCCCGGGACAACAACTGATCCGGTGCGAAAACGCATCGAGTTGCCTGAAATTGGCCCCTGTGTCCTGGTGGACACTGCCGGATATGGCGATGGTGGTGAACTTGGCTCTGAGCGTGAGCGCCTGACCAGGCAAGTGATTGATAGTACGGATGTGGCTGTTCTGCTGCTTTCCGGTAATCCGGAGGACGCAAAGTGGCAGAAAGAGTTGGATGAGCGAGATGTCCCTGTAGTGGCCGTTGAAGACAGAAATGTTGAGTTCGGAGCCCTTATCAAACGTATTGCTGCAGTGCTTCCCAAAGTGGAAGAGCGCTTTCTTACCGGCCGATTGGTTCACCACGGCAGTGTTGTGGTTTTGGTAATGCCCCAGGACAGTGAAGCTCCCGCGGGGCGCATTATCCTTCCCCAGGTGAGAGTGATCCGGGAGCTCCTGGACCGCCGCTGCATACCTGTTTGCTGTACTCCGGACAAGCTCACGGAGGCGATGAAAACCAATCCGGACCTTGTCATAACTGATTCTCAGGTTTTTGGATTGGTTAATGCCGCTATCCCGCCAGAAATGCCTCTCACATCATTCTCTATCCTTCTAGCCGCTGAAAAAGGGGATATTGGAGTAATGACTGAAGGCGCAAAGGCAATAGGCGGCCTTAAAGACGGTTCCAAAGTGCTTGTTGCCGAAGCTTGCACGCACGTGCCCAATTCAGAAGACATCGGCCGTGTCAAGATTCCGGCAATGCTCAGGAAAAAGGCCGATATAGAGGTTAAAGTATCCGCCGGTAACGATTTTCCGGATGATTTGTCGGCCTATAGCCTTATTATCCACTGCGGAGGGTGCACTGTCAATTCCCAACTCGTCAGAAGCCGCATAAGGAAGGCTCGCCTTTCTGGGGTTCCAATAACCAATTACGGCTTAGCTTTAGCTTATATGCAGGGAATCCTGGACCGGGTATCTCTCCCTTAAAACCTGAAATCCCTGGCCCCGTCCTCAATCTCCTTCAAATGGCGCTCGCAGATGCCGCGGACTTTCTCTGAAGGGATGTCACCAAGGCTTCTGGAAATCATGGCCTCCCCAGCGGCGCGGGTTTCTTCCGAGGCATAGTCCATGAGGTACTCCTTAAGGGTCATAAGCGCGTTTGGAGTGCAGCAGAGGCTTATTTTTCCGCTCTTACAAAGGCTCATGAAGCGGTCTCCGGTGCGCCCTACGCGGTAGCAGGCCGTGCAGAAACTTGGAATGTGGTCCTGCTCCAGCAGCCAGCGCACGACGCTGTCAAGAGGGCGGGTATCGGCAATGTCAAACTGGGCAGTTTCGTCGTGGCGCTCTACGGTGGTGTAACCGCCCACGCTTGTTCTGGAGCCGCCGCTTATCTGTGAAATACCGCAGTGAAGGAGCTGCTCCCTCATGCGCGCGCTTTCACGGGTAGAGACAATCATGCCGGTGTAGGGGACGGCAATCCTGAGGACGGCCACCAGTTTCCGGAAAATGGCATCCGGAAGCGCATCCTTGAAATCATCCACGGATATGTCGTCCGCGGGGCAGATCCTTGGAACGCTTATTGTGTGAGGCCCGACGCCAAAACGCGCCTCAAGGTGTTCGGCATGCATGAGAAGCCCCGCAAGTTCGTAGCGGTACCCGGAAAGGCCGAAGAGTACGCCTATCCCGACGTCGTCGCAGCCGCCTTCCTGGGCGCGGTCCATAGCCTCCGTATGCCAATTGTAGTTGCTTTTGGGACCGGTGGGGTGTAGCCTTTGGTACTGCTCCTTGTTATAGGTTTCCTGGAAAAGGATATATGTGCCGATACCCGCAGCCTTTAGTTTGCGGTAACTCTCCACGTCAGTGGCGGCAATGTTTACGTTTACCCTTCGGATGGAATTCCCGCCCTCGTTTACTGAGTAAATGGTTTTGATAGACTCCAGGATGTACTCCAGGGGGTTGTGGACGGGGTCTTCGCCGGCTTCCACGGCAAGGCGCTTGTGTCCGGTGCGGATAAGCGCCCGGACCTCCGCCTCAATCTCCTCCTGGGAGAGCTTACGGCGCGGAATAGTGCGGTTCTTGGCGTGGTAAGGGCAGTATACACAGCCGTTTACGCAGTAGTTGGAAAGGTACAGCGGGGCGAAGAGCACTATGCGGTTTCCGTAAAAACGGTGCTTGATGTCTTCGGCCAGGGCATATATCTTTTCTTCAAGGCCTGGGTCCGTGCAGTCCATGAGGATGGCCGCCTCACGGTGCGTGAGCCCTTTCAGATGGGCCGCCTTTTCCAGTATTTCCTTTACCCTTAAGGGATTCCGGCTTTCCACGGAAGCCTCTTCAAGGGTTTCCAGTATCTCTTCATGGCAGATGAATTCATCTGCGTATTGTGACGACGGATTATACATTTCTAGAGGTTTTTCCTTTGTAAAGGTCGTATTTGAGCCGCTCCGTTTCCGGAGTATATAC
Organism: Bacteroidales bacterium; assembly: GCA_017478685.1. The sequence goes on from JAFVDC010000058.1 coordinate 10,658, forward strand.
ATTCATTATTACATTTGCGCCTGCGCGTATCCCTGTCTCTTTACCGCCAGGCAAAAGCACCGCCAGGGCCGTTGTGGCGGGAATATTGGCCGAAGGGAACATGAGCCTGAGTATGGAAATGAGCCTTAGGGTGGTTTGGGCGCTACCGGCGGGACAG
>JAFVDC010000059.1 GCA_017478685.1 Bacteroidales bacterium
ACCGCTGGACATGAGGATGAACCAGGGCGCAAAACTCACCGCGGCGGAGGTGGTGAACACCTATGAAGCTGAGGACCTTGAGCGTATCCTGAGGCTGTACGGAGAGGTGGATGGCGCACGGAACGTGGCAAGGCTCATAATGGAAGCAAGGCCCATCGCCACCACCGGAGACCTTGACCGCGCGGTTGCAAAAGTGCTTCCTAAAGGGGCCGAACACAAGATCCTGGCAAAGATTTACCAGGCCCTCCGCATAGAGGTGAACGGGGAGATGCGCTCCCTGGAGAAGTTCCTGGAAGGTGCTGCAAGAAGCCTGAAGCCCGGCGGCCGCCTTGTGGTTATAACCTACCACAGCCTTGAAGACCGCATGGTGAAAAACTTCATCAAAACCGGCAACGTGGATGGCACTTTGCAGCAGGACGTATTCGGCCGAACCGACACTCCTCTTGAGGCCGTGAACCGTAAGCCCATCCTCCCCACAGAGGAAGAGATTGCAGGGAACACCAGGGCAAGGAGCGCGAAACTCCGCGTGGCAGTGAAAAAGAACGAGGGAGGGCCCGCGCGATGACCGTAAAGAATTTTTGGCTTAGCGTCCGGAACATATTCAGGGCCCTCAGGAACGGAGACCTTCTCCTCAGGGTAAAGGCCGACAAATACTACATCCACGTGATGTACGCCTTCCTCCTCATGTGGATTTCCATCATGCTGAGCCTGCAGGTGGACAAGACCCTCACCCGCGCAGGAGCCAACAAGGCGGCCCTGGAGGAACTGAGGATACATCATACCGAAAGCGAGGCAGCCCTTGTGAAGATAAAGAGCGCTTCGGCAACGGAGACAAGACTTAAGAAACTGGGTTCGGAGGCCGCAATGCCCCAGGAACCCGCAACGGTGATAAAGAAGAAATGAGTTCAAGGGAGAGCGAAATACGGGACACCATTGAAAACCGCGACAGAATCCACGTGGTAATGTTCTTCCTGTCCCTGCTGTTTCTGGCGCTTGGTGCGGCAATCCTCGTCTGGGTTGTCAAGATCCAGACGTCCTACACCGTTGACGACAAGGTGATAGGCCTGTTCAGGCCGGTGGTCCAGAAGCACGTAGACATTCCCGTCAGGGGCCGAATCCTGGCCACGGACGGAAGGCCCCTTGCAATATCGGCCCCGCTCTACGACCTCCACATGGACTGCACCGTACTCAAGCAGAACTACATAGACCGCGGCAAGGACTCCCTGGAGCGCGTATGGCAGGACAAGGCCCGCCTCCTTGGCACCGCCCTCGCCGGGGAATTCCGTGAGAAGAGTGCCGAAGGATGGACTGGCGCCATCCTGACAGGCCGCTCAAAGGGCTCGAAATACCTCCTCATAAAGAAGAACGTGGACCTTGAAACCCTTCGCCGGATCCAGACCTTCCCCCTTTACAAGGAAGGCCCCTACCGCGGAGGACTCATCGTGGAAGCCCACGAGGAAAGGATATACCCCTACGACTCCCTTGCCCGCCGCGTGATCGGCTATGTGAAGGAGCAGAACCGTATCGGCCTTGAAAACAGCTACGACTCCGAACTCCACGGCCGCGACGGCTATGAGTGGAGAAGGGTCACCGACGACGGCTCTTGGGTCCGGGACCTTGACTCCACCAGCGTGCAGGTCCAGGACGGAAACGACATCAGGACCACCCTCAACGTGGATTTCCAGGACATTGCCGACAAAGCCCTCCGCGCCCAGATTGACGGAGACGACGAAGTCCGCGCCGGCATCTGCATAATAATGGAAGCCAAGACCGGAGCCATCAGGGCGATGGTGAACCTCTCCCGCGGCGCAACGCCCCAGACCACCCTTTGGGAGCGCGAGAACCTGGTCCTGAGGCAGGTCGGCGAGCAGGGCTCCGTCATGAAAACCGTCACCCTCCTCTCCCTTGTGGAAGACGGCTACGTGAAAACCCTGGAGCAGACCATCCCTACCAACAACGGCTTTGTGCCCGGCGGCTACAACCAGGACGTCCATATCCTTGACTACCAGAGGGAAACGGGCCGAAGGGACATAAGCGTGATGCACGGCTTTGAGATTTCCTCGAACTACGTGTTCACATACCTGGCCGAAAACTACTACGGCAGCAAGCCCCAGGAGATGTTCGACCACATCTACTCCTACAGGCTTGGAGAGGCCTTCGACTTTGACATCCCCGGCCTTGGCACCCCCGTTGTGAACCGCCCCGGCACCCCCGGATGGTCCAGGACCACCCTTGGCACCACGGCCTACGGATACAGCATAAGCGTGACTCCGCTCCACATTGCAACCTTCTACAACGGCATTGCCAACAAGGGAACCATGATGAAGCCCTACCTTGTAGAGAGCGTGGAGAAAGACGGCAAGGTGATAAAGAGGTTCGAGCCCAGCGCCCTCAACAGCAGCATCTGCTCCCCCGCCACCGCCGACACCGTCACCAGGGCCCTCAGGGCCGTCGTGAACACCGGTACGGCCACAAGGCTTAAAAAGGCCAGGCTGTCCGTAGCCGGAAAAACCGGAACCGCCCGCGTGGTCCTTTCGGCCGATGAACGTGGCGGCAGCCGTGACCCCTACTCCGACTCCCAGGGCCGAAAGAAGTTCCAGGGCACCTTTGTAGGCTTTTTCCCGGCCGATCCCGACGAGGAGCCCAAGTACACCATCCTTGTGACCGTGTACTCCTACCCCAGCCATCACAACTTCTACGGCGGCACCAAGCCCGCCCTTGCCGTGAGGGAGATTGTGGACAAGATTTACGCACTTGACGACACCTGGCGCCCCGAGCTTCGGCCCACCGCCAAAGTGCCGGAAATGACTGAAGAGAAATGAATTATAAGGACTATACACTGATTACCGCCGATTCCAGGAAGGTTGTTCCCGGAGCGCTTTTCATTGCCGTCCGCGGCCATGAATCCGACGGTCACGCCTATATCCAGGCCGCCATTGACAACGGTGCTACCGGCATCGTTTGCGAAGAGATTCCGGAGGGAGTACACTCCCCGGAATCCGTGCCCACCCTCGGGCATGACGTGGAAGTTGAAGTGGTGGAAAACAGCCGCAAGGCGCTGGCGCTGATTGCGGATGAGTATTATGGCCATCCGTCAGGGAAACTGACGCTGGTGGGAATTACCGGAACAAACGGGAAAACCACCACGGTGACGCTTCTGTACAGGCTTTTCAAGGGCATGGGATACAGCTGCGGACTGCTGTCCACTATTGCAAACTACGTGGACGACGAGCGCATTGAGACCACAAACACCACCGTGGATCCCATAACCCTCAACAGCCTGCTGGCAAGGATGGTGGAGAAGGGCTGCGAGTACTGCTTCATGGAAGTGAGCTCCATTGGCGTGGAGCAGGACCGCGTGACCGGCCTTGAGTTTGCCATGGGCATTTTCTCCAACCTCACCCACGACCACCTTGACTACCACGGCACCTTTGCCGAATACCTCCGCTGCAAGAAACTCTTCTTTGACAACCTGCCGAAGAAGGCCGTCGCCCTCATAAACACGGACGACAAACACGGCAGCGTGATGGTCCAGAACACAGCCGCAAAGGTTGTGACCTACTCTGTAAGGGGCCTCGCGGACCACACCGCCCGCGTGATGGAAGAGAGCTTTGACGGCATGCTCCTGAAGATTGACGGAACGGAGGTCTGGTGCCGCCTCATCGGCGAACACAACGCCTACAACCTCCTTGCGATATATTCGGCCGCAATAAACCTTGGGGCAAAGAAGGAGGAGACCCTCCTTGCGCTCTCAACGCTTGAGCCCGCTCCAGGAAGGCTTGAGAACCTGAGCGGTCCCAAGGGCCTCAGCGTAATCATAGACTACGCCCACACCCCCGACGCCCTTGAGAACGTCCTGAAGACCCTCCGCGCCATCGCTCCCAAGAGGCAGCTTATCTGCCTGTTCGGATGCGGCGGAGACCGTGACCGCACCAAGCGTCCGGAAATGACACAGATTGCCGAAAACCTTGCCGACCGCATTGTGGTAACCTCCGACAACCCCCGCACCGAAGACCCTCATGCCATCATAGAGGAAATCAAGGCCGGACTTTCCGTGAAGGGACTTGCAAAGTCCATAGTGATCGAAGACCGCCGCGAAGCTATCCG
>JAFVDC010000060.1 GCA_017478685.1 Bacteroidales bacterium
AAAATCATCTCCATAATCGGAGTGGAAGAAATTGAAAAGAGATTCCAATAGCAGATGGCAAGTTTTTTGGAAAACATACCTCCCGTAACACGTAACCTCCTGTACGTTAACGTAATACTGTTTGTGGCAACGCTCATAAACCCCGCATTCATGCAGGGCACCTTTGCCATGGCATTCCCCCTTGCCACAGACTTCCGCTGGTGGCAGCCCGTCACCCACATGTTCATGCACGACGGCTTTTTCCACATCTTCTTCAACATGTACACCCTTGTGATGTTCGGAATGGTGGTGGAAAGGGTCCTTGGCACCAAGAAGTTCCTCATCCTCTACGCCATCACCGGCTTCGGCGCGGTGGCTCTCCATACCGGCGTGGAATTCCTTCAGGTAAATGAACTCCTGAAGCAGTATCCGGGCACCAATCCCCAGTACATCTACAACAGCATCCCCCATGTCCTGGGTGCCTCAGGGGCCGTTTACGGCGTGCTTGTGGCCTTTGCGATGCTGTACCCGCAGGCCCGCATGACGCTGCTTTTCCCGCCTGTCACCCTGGACGCAAAGTGGATGGTTATAATCTTTATCGGCATAGAACTCCTTACCGGCATTACCGGCACCCGCATGGGCGTGGCGCACTTCGCTCACCTTGGCGGCGCGCTGTTTGGCTGGCTAACAATCTACATCTGGAAAAAGCAGGGTAAACTATTGAGAAGATACTGATGGCAAAGCCCCCCAAAAAGAAGAAGCACGGCTGGTTCTCCAGCCTGTCGTTCGGCACCGTTGCAATGGCGCTGAGCGCGCTTCTTGTGCTGGGTTACCTTTCCATCGTCGTACCCCCGGAAAAGGCCTGGTTCTTCACCCTCTTCGGCCTCATCTACCCCATAGTGCTGCCCCTGACGCTGGTTCTTTTTGTGGCGGCCCTCGTGAGGCGTTCCAGGACCCGCCTCCTGCTGGCGCTGGTGCTTTTGCCATCCCTCTTTTTTGCAGGCCGATACTTCCAGTTTTCGGCCCCCAAAGACACACCTGAGCCTACTCTAAGGGTGGTTTCCTACAACGTGGGCCTGTTCAGGCACGGCCCCAAGGGGAAGGAGGTCCTGGAACTTGCCGGCGAGGTGGCCGATTACGTGAATTCCCTTGACGCCGACATAGTTTGCCTCCAGGAATTCTTCCTTCCGGAAAACGTGTCCATAGACGGTTGGCTGAAGAGCCATTTCCCTGGCTACAAGGCCGAATATTACATGCTTACAGGCAAAAACTGGAGGGCCGGGAACGTTACCCTGACCCGCCGGAAGGCATCGGCCAAAGGCAAGGAGGACTTTGAAAAATCCACCAACATGGCCCTTTGGACGGATGTTTCCCTTGACAGCCTGGACATACGCGTATATAACTGTCACTTTGAGAGTTACAACATCTCATTGCCAGGCATTATAAAAAGGGACGTTGAGGAAACCGAGGCCAAGCTCCGCCGCTCCATTACGGAGCGTCCGCGCCAGGTGGCAAAGGTGCTACGTGGCATAGATTCGGCCCCGGTGCCATCCATTGTGGCCGGAGACTTCAACGACACCCCTCTGTCTTACACCTATTTCCGCCATATCCGCGGCCGAAAAGACAGCTTCATGCATGCCGGAAAAGGCTTCGGGGCCACCTACAGCGCCCTTTGGCCGCTCCTGAGGCTGGACTATATCCTCTATCCCAAAGGCCTTGAGGCCGTAAGTTACCGCATAGAAAAAGTAAAATATTCAGATCATTATCCCGTAATAGCACAGTTCCATGAAACCGGAAGAGATACTAGGTGAAGCCCTTCGCGTACTCCGTGAGGGCGGCACAATCCTTTACCCCACAGACACCGTGTGGGGCCTTGGCTGCGACGCCACCAACCCCGCCGCGGTTGCCAAAATCTTCGAGATAAAGCGCCGCCCGGATTCCAAGTCCCTGGTGCTCCTGGCCAGTGACCTTGACATGATTGCCAAATACGTGAAGGAAATCCCTTCCATAGCCGTAGACCTTGTAGAGGTCAACGACGCCCCTATGACCATCATCTATCCCGGAGCCATCACCGGCGACGAACAAGGAGACCGCTGGCACCTTGCCCATAACGCGGTGGCAGAGGACGGAACCGTGGGTATACGCATCCCCATGGCCGATTGGTGCAAGAATGTAGCATATAAACTCGGGCGCCCGCTTGTGAGCACTTCGGCCAATATTTCCGGTGAGCCCACGCCGCAGCGCTTTTCAGAAATCCCTCAGGAAATAAAGGACGCAGTTGACTTTGTGGTGCCGCCGTCAGTGGATACCCAGAGTACCGGCAAGGCTTCCCAGATAATAAAGCTGGGCCTTGGCGGAGAAGTTGAAATAATAAGGAAATAGCCTATGAGCCAGATGCTTACGTACCCCGGATTCTCCGTTGTGTTTATCCAGACCTTCTCTGTGCATCACACAAAGGAGTTTGTCTACCCCAAAGACCTGGAGGACTATATCCAGCCTATGGAACAGGAAATCGAGGACCAGATTTTCCATGGCGGAGACGTCAGGCGCTACAATCTCAGGGACTTTGAGTTCACCATGCCCATTGTGCCCGCCCCGGACGAATCCATCTATCCCGTCACCCTTAAGGGCCTCTGCCACGTTGAAATGAACCTCTTCTTCGGCCACACGGTGTCCTTCACCTATCGCTTCCTCTTCGACGGCAAGGAGTGCAGCGTCTCAAAGCCGGTGATTACAGACCACCTCATAGCCTTCCTTTCCAACTGGCTCAGCGCCGAATTCTGGTCAAAGGAGGAGGAAGGAGACAAGACCACAATTGACTACGAGACCCATTTTGCGGTGGATTCAATATGGTTCGGGGCCGACGGAACGCCCCTTGAGAAGCCGGAATCCATAGAGAATCTTGGTACGGGCCGAAGCTTCGACGCCGTGGCACTTCGATACAAGAACTTCATATACAAGTATTGCTCCCAGTTCAAGAAAGACACTCCTAAGGCCGAACGCCGGAAACTGAACCGCCGCTGGGCCAGCACCCCATTCACCGTGAACAACGACCTCCACTATGCCATGGTGGACGTCTGGGAGAACGTGCAGCACATAGAGGAGGACGGATCGGACCTCTTTGAAAACAACAAAAACAAGCCCGGATACCTCTCCGAGG
>JAFVDC010000061.1 GCA_017478685.1 Bacteroidales bacterium
CCACCGCAACATAACAAGCAACCTGGCGGCATCATTCAAGGCCCAGCCGGCATTCAAAAAGGACCGCTTCCTGAGCATCCTTCCCGCCGCGCACGCCTATGAAATGAACGTTTCCACCATATACTCGTTCTATGTAGGCGCCACCTGCTACACCCTCCAGAAGCCGCCCACTCCCACCATCCTCCTTGGTGCCATGCAGAAGGTACGCCCTACCATTGTGTGTTCCGTGCCTCTCATCATAGAGAAGGTGGTGAAAAACAGCGTCCTTCCCACAATCCAGAAGAGCCGTATCCTTTCCTGGGCCGACAAACATATCCCCCGCATCCTCCACTGGTTCATCGGCAAGAGGATGATCAAGACTTTCGGCGGAAAGCTGGCGTTCTTCGGCATAGGCGGCGCCAAGCTGGATCCTTCCGTGGAGCAGTTCCTGAGGGACTGCCACTTCCCTTACGCAGTGGGCTACGGCCTCACGGAAACCGCACCTCTGGTTTGCAACCTCATGGTCGGGAAGAGCAAGGGCGTAGGGTCCATCGGCCCTGCTTCATATAAGGTAGAGATAAGGCTTGACAACGTAAACCCCGCCAATGGTGAGGGAGAAATGGTTGTAAGGGGTAACAACGTTATGCTTGGCTACTACAAGGACCCCGATCGCACCCTCCAGGTAATGGACGACGAAGGCTGGTTCCACACCAACGACATTGCTACCGTAGACGAAAACGGCTACTATTATATTAAGGGCCGCCTCAACAACACCATCCTGGGGCCTTCCGGAGAGAATATCTACCCGGAGGAAATCGAGCAGGTGATTAACAACATCGAAGGCGTTGAAGAGTCCCTGGTTATGGAGCGCGATGGCAAGCTTGTAGCCCTTGTGAAGTTCCAGGACAACGCAATTGACTGGGACCAGGCCGGTGAAGACAAGTTCTTTGAAGAGCTTGAGGCCCGCAAGAAGGCCGTTCTGGACTGGGTAAACAAAACAGTTGGCAAGAACTCCAAGATTGGAGAGGTGGATGCCATGAAGGAGCCGTTCGAGAAAACCGCCACCCAGAAAATCAGGCGTTTCAAATACAAGGACTCCCACGGAGACGAGCCCGAAAAACCTGAAGAAAAATCAGAACAAAAAGAAAAAGATTGACAAGATAAATTAATTATGAGATAAATTAATTATGAAAACCTTCCATCAATGGGAAGCCTTAGGGTTTGCCTTGATGCTCATATCATGCCAGGCTCAGAACGAGCCTCGGGACTTGTCCGGCCCGGAAGGGGGTATCCGGATAAGCCTGAGCCAGGCGGATATTGACATCAGAACCAAGGCAGAGGACCCTGACGCACCTCTCCCCTCCCTGGATGACTTTGATGTAGAAGTCTACAATTCAAACGCCATCCGTCTTTACAGAAAGTACTATTCGGAAGCCAAAGAGGAAACCATTAAACTCAATGCCGGAGACTACAGGCTTGTGGCCCAGCACGGAGATTCACTTGGCGCCGGCTTTGGCAAGCCGTATTATCTGGCCGATCAGGCTTTCACAGTTCACGGGTACGTTGACAACGGCGGAGAGCCGGATTACGTAAATGCAACCGCAAGGCTGGCGAATGTCCGCCTGGCAGTTACATACGGAGAAAAAATCCGGCAGTTCTACTCCAATTATTACGTCGTGGTACGCCACTCCTCGTACTCCAAGAAACAGGTCAAGTTCACAAAGGACGAAACGCGCCTCGGATACATTCCCGGCGGAAACCTGTATCTGGAAGTATACGCATATCTTGGCGGAACAAGCGACAAAGCCGGAGAAGACCGCTGGGTGTATTACAAGAGTGAGCCTGCATCTTACCTCCCCAACGATTTCGTCACATTCAAGGTGGACGCTCCGGGACGTGAAGGAGACCTTTCCGTCACCATCAACGTAGACCGTTCCGTAGAGACCATCGAGATTGAAGAAATCCTCGGCCCTGAAGCCCTTCCGGCCGCGGCGCCGTCCTTCTCTTTCAGCGGAGACGTATCCGGCACCTATACCTATGATTATATCGCCGGCTTCGTGGACAGTGTCTCAGATGCCGTCCTTTCCCTGGACATAAGCCCCTCAGTGCAGTTCAAGAGCGTTTTACTGCACACTGAGTCCGGTACCATAAACCTGGAGGATACTGACCTTGCAGCCCCCACTGATGCACAGAAACAGGCCCTGGAGGGATATGGCATAAGCTGGCTCCTTCCGGAAGACTACCCTATGGGTTATGTGAATTTCAACGGAGCCGTAAAATATCTGTCAGACAACGCTCCCTTCACTGCGGATACCCCTACAGCCACCTTTACCGTAACGGTAACGGACACGGAGAACAATTCCGCCAGCGCCACATTCGCCCTTCAGCCCACTCCCGTAGACGCCACAATAACTGTGGCCGATACAGATATCTGGGGATGGAAATTTGTTTCACCCAAGGCTGTCCTGAAAGGCGCCAGCCGCATTCCTGATGGCACTGTAATCGGCCTTCAGTATTCTAAGGACGGCAGCACCTGGAGCAGCGAGATTGCATCCGTGGCAGTAGATGGAATCAACCTTACTTTTGCCGATGCCACCGGCCTCACCGCCGGAACATCCTACCAGCTGAGGACTATCGTGAACCACGATGCAACCAACGTTTCAAGCTCTTCCTCCGTGAAGACTGAGGACGGAGCCCAGGTTGGGAACAGCGGTTTTGAAGAGTACACCACCAAGACAAACGTTACGCCGGTTACCATATTGAGCGACTTCACAACCACCTGGTGGCAGCTCTACAGCAGTGAATCGGACAAATGGTGGGCCGTGAGCAGCCTTAACCGCATACCATCTGGCAGCGTAGCCGCCGGATATCACGACTACAAGTCTTATCCTTCTGTGGCGCTCACCACTTCCGGTGCATATTCCGGCAACAGCGTAATGGTGGCCACCATCTTCATCGGCTCCGCGGCATCCAAAATCGTAAGCGGAGACGGTAAGCTTGGAGAACTCTTCATTGGTACTGCCAACGACCAGCAGGGCGACAGCTGGAGTAAAAGCTCCGAAGGCCACGCTTTCACAAGCCGTCCTTCCCACCTTTCATTCCAGTACAAGTTCACCCGCGGCGGCTCTGAGAAAAACTTTGACGTCTCAATCCGGCTTCTTGCCGCAGACGGCAGCGTAATTGGAACAGGAAGCCTTCTGAGCAGCACAGAAAAGGGCAGTTGGACCCTTGCAAAAGTGCCTGTGACATATACCGTCACAAACAAGAAAGCCGCAAGCATAAGGATGTCTTTCAAATCTTCCGTAGACGGAAATGAATCCTGCAAGTCTGTGACCGGCACGGATGTAACCACCCTCAGCGGAAGCCACGACATCCACGCTGGAAACATACTGTATCTTGACAACATAGAACTCCTGTACCAATAATCTCGAATTATGAAAAAGTATATATACATTCTTGCAGCAGCCCTTCTGGGCCTTACTGCCTGCAAAAGGGACAATCTTGACGAGTCCCAAGGAGTAGGACGCCTCCAGGTGAACGTGGAGCAGACCGGCGCCTACATCACCAAAGCAAACGATGACCTTGCATCATTCGTGGTAGACATCGTCCGCCCCTCAGACGGCTGGACAAAACATTACGACAGCTATGCCAGCCTGCCCCAGGTCCTTGAACTGGGCAGTGGGGATTACTCCATAACCGTAGCTTCCCCGGAGAAGAAAGACGCCGCCTGGGACCTCCCCTACTATGAAGGCAGCGCCGATTTCTCAATCCGCGTGGGCGAACTCACACCCGTATCAATTAGTGCGGGGCTCAGCAACATGAAGGTTTCCTTCGTTCTCTCCGAGAACTTCACCAAGGAACTCTCCAACTACACCATCACCGTCACCAACGCAGCCTCCTGGGATGCCGCTGATATCGCCAGCCGTACCCTTGTATGGGGCACGCGCGAGGACGTGGCCGATGACAAGGCCGGTTACTTCTCCGTTGCACCTCTCCGTGTAAAAGTGGATGCATACCGCGCTATAGACAACACCGAAACCCACTCTGAACTGGTCATTTCAGATGTAGCGCCCAAGGATCACCACATCATTACCCTCGATGCCCGCGTGACCGGCAACGTTGGAGGCGTAAGCATCTCCATTGAC
>JAFVDC010000062.1 GCA_017478685.1 Bacteroidales bacterium
GCCAACCGTAACATAAAGTACCAGCCTCCGGTATTCGGCCCGGTCACGGACAAAGACGCCCTCACATCCGTGGAATCCGTGATAATGAGGGACGTAGCCGTGGGAGATGACAGTTACTGGGAGGAAGCCCGCCCGTATAAACTGACGGACAGGGAGCAGGGCATCTACGACATGGTGGAGGACTTCCAGGGAACCGGCTTTTACAAAGGGACTTACGGAATTGTCCGCACCCTTGTCAACAATTACTACGAGGTCAAGCCCTGGGGCTTTGAGTTCGGCCGATGGGCCCGTACCTTCTCATACACGCAAATGGAGGGTTTCCGCGTCCAGGTTGGAGGCCGGACCTTGAAGGAATGGAACAACAAAATCCGCCTCGGAGGCTATCTGGCCTATGGTTTCAGGGACAAGACCCCAAAGGGCGAAGCTACCTTTGAGTGGATGCTGGGAAGGGAAAAGACCCGGAAACTCACCGCCACCGCAACCTATGACTACAAGCAGTACGGCAGCGGAACGGGCGTGTTTACCGTACCAAACATTTTTTCCTCCATCCTTGCGCGCAACGTGGGTGCCCGGCGCAACATCATCCGCTGCTTCAACCTTGAGTACGACCACGAGTTCTGCAGGGAGCTCAATTCCAAGCTGGAACTTACCCAGACACGAATCTGGGGCAACGAGATTGTGCCTTTCAAAAGGCGCTCCGACAACCAGTTCCAGAACAGTTTCTCCACCAACGAAGTCCACGCACAGCTTCGCGTCTCGTTCAACGAGAGAGTCAACCGCAACTTCTTCAAGAAGACTTACTTATTCACCAAATATCCGGTAATCACCCTGGATGTCACCGGCGGCATCGCGGGCATTACCAAAGACGACATCGGCTACCTTAAAACGGAGGCCGAAATAACCTGGAAAGTCCCCACTACAGCCGTAGGCTTTGGAAAGTTCATGCTTCAGGGCGGAGCCATCTGGGGAGGAGTCCCCTATCCCCTCCTGAAGCTCCATGAAGGCAACCAGACATACTTCCTGGACAAGTCGGCCTTCTCCTGCATGGACTACTTTGAATTTGCGTCGGACCGCTGGCTATCCGGATACTATGTGCACAATTTCAACGGCTTCTTTCTTGGGAAGATCCCGCTTCTGAAGAAACTGGACCTCCGCGAGGTTGTGACCGCCCGCTTTGCCTGGGGAACTTTGTCAGAGGCCAACGACAGGGATCATTCGCCCTTCATTTTCCCGGAGGAAATGAAGATAGGCACGCTTGAGACGCCTTATGTGGAACTTGGGGTGGGAATATCCAACATACTCAGAATCTTGCGCGTAGACGCATACTGGAGGGTCACGCACCCACGCCAAGACGGAAAGAATTTCACCATTAACGTAGGACTTGACGTAGAATTCTAAACTGATATGAAAACTGGCATTACTGTTCATGAACTGAAAGTTGAAGGCTACACTGAGCCTGTAGACATAAGCGGATACATCCTCGACCGCTATGTGTATGGTTTCATGATTGAAGGAGAGGCACTTGCCGACATAGACGGCAACAGTTTCCTCATTGGGCCCGGACAGTTTATAATTGTCCCGGAAAGCAAGAAAATTGTAATACGCCACTACGACAGCTGCTACGGATTCATGGGGTCTTTTTCCATAGATTTCCTCAAAGACGCGTCGTACTCCGTTCTTCGTGCCACAAGGCCGCTGCTCCAGAGTTTCTGGTTCGACGACGCCGTATTCATGGCCAACCTCTTCCGCCGCATGCTCACCGCCCTGGAAGACAAGGACCTGTCTTTCCTTAAAAGCGCCATGGACCTTATCCTTTGCCAGATACGCCCGGACACCAAGGTGGCCGTCATTCCGGAGAAGTTCCTCCAGCTGGTATTCGACACCAAGAAGGCGCCGTCATCGGTGTCGGAATATGCCACAGAGCTTAACGTCACCCCCAATTACCTCAACAAAACCGTCAAGCACCACACTCACCGTACGGCCATAGACTGGATAGAAATCGCCCGCCTTAACATGGCAAAGCAACTTCTAAAAGACAAGAGCGTTCCAATTGGGGATGTGGCCGGCCGCGTAGGTGTGCCGGACCAGTCTTATTTTGCAAGGTTCTTCAAGAAAAAGACCGGCCTCACGCCGTCTGAGTTCCGTACCCAGTCACAGTAAGCACATCTGCGCTTACCACAAACCTTACATCTGCGCCCTCAAACAGGAAGGCGTATTCCCTGCCGGGAGTGTCCTGGTACGGCGGACGCGGATCCAGTGAAAGGACTTCCTCCAGCGTTTTCCTCAGGCGGCTGTCAAGGCGGATATTATCGGGGATAACCACCTTCAGGGCCTTCCTGGGGGCTTCGGCCGCAAATCCGGACACTGCTTCAGGATGGGAGTCCGCGTATTTCACATAGGGTTTTATGTCGTAGATGGGCGTGCCGTCCATGAGATCCGCGCCGCTCACAACTATCTCCATGTCCTGGATTTCCTCTATCCTTACACATGAAAGGCCCAGAGGATTGGGCCTGAAAGGCGACCTTGTGGCCCAGACGCCTACGGAAGTGTTTCCGCCAAGGCGCGGAGGACGCACAGTTGGCTGCCAGTCCCCTTTCGCCTCCCTATTGGCCGAAAAACCCCACACAAGCCAGATGTGGCTGAAGCCATCAAGGCCGCGAAGGGCTTCACGAACGCGATACTTATCCGTGAAGACAATCTTTCCCCTGAGGGTTTCGGCAAGAAGGCTCTGGCGCGGAATGCCGAATTTTGAGCCGAACGCTCCCCTGTAATAGGCTACAGGCTCTATTGTGAGGCTGTCCATACTCTCTAATTCAGGTATTTTCCGTGACAGCGGCAGTAACGCAGGCCGCTGCCGCAAGGGCATGGATCATTGGGGGCCACATGCGGAATGGTGAACCCTTGCGCCCTTACCGGAGGCTCCGGCATGCTCCAGTGCGGGTAATCCCCCTGGGGTTCTGACGGGGCCGCGGGCATATCCTGCCGCCAGGCATTCCTGTCGCAGAGGCACCTTCCTGTACTCTTGGCCGAATTTCCCTTGAGACACCACTTGGGCACGGAATCCGCGTAATCTGAGACTATGCCGAAAAATGACTCAAGGGCGGCGGAATCCAGGGTCCCGTAAAGAGGACTGTCGAAGACGGAGTCGTAGAGTTCCGGGCGGGGGCCGGAAGTGAACTGGGACTCCATCCAGGTGTCGTGAATGGCCTTTACGAGGTCAAAGCCTTCGTAGCCTATGCGGCGGAACATCTGCTCCAGGCGCATGCCCTCAATGGTCTTGAGCCCCACATTGAAGTAAGGAGCGCCGGCTCCGGCCTGAATTGCATCAAAATCGTGGAAAATGGCATACTCCCCATTAAAGTCCTGAAGCTGAGTCATCAATTCGTCTATATCCGGAACGCAGGGAGAGCAAAGATAGTCTCCCCATTTGTCCGAGTAACGATACAGCTTCACTATGGGCGTAGTGCTCAGAAGCTTTGAAAGATGCCGGTTGGAGCCGCCCACATTCTCCTTGAACCAGTCCATCATGATATCCACAAACGCATCCGTAGGGATAACTCCATACAGGTTAAGGTACCCAAGGGCAACCCTTTCCAGCTTGAACTGGCCGTTACGTTCCAAGGAATGGATGACTGAGTCTACTTGGGGAGACACTATATCAAACATCTCCCGGCTTATCCACACCTTGTGGTAATTGTCGTCGGAATCGTCGTATTGCACAAGGCCGGTCACTTCAAGAAGTGACGGGTAGTCGGCAAAATCCTGATAGAGGACTTTTTCCGGGCCATTGCGTACAAGGTCCCGCAGCAGTTTCACGTCCCTTTCCATAAGATGGGACATCCACTGCTGCGGGTATGACCGAATGTAACTTTGAAGCTCACTTACCATCTGAGACTTCCTGAGATGGGTACTAAGGGTACTCCCCAGGATGTTTGCAAGATCCTGGAGTTCCGGCTTGTCGTAAGCGCTCAGAACGGTATTAAGGCTTCTTTCCTCCATCTGGCGTCCTGGTACTTGAGGATGGGGTTACGCGCCGCGGCGGTTTCGTCCGGGCGTGAGATGGGAGTTGAGTGAGGGGCGTCGTGGAGAATCTACGGATCCTCTTCAGCCTCTGCCGCAATCTTTCTCATGACCTCTATGAAAGCATCTATGGTTTCCTTGCTTTCGGTTTCCGTGGGCTCTATCATGAGGGCCTGGTGGAAAAGAAGCGGGAAATAGATGGTGGGGGCATGGAAGCCGTAATCCAGAAGACGCTTCGCAACATCCAGGGTGGTGGCTCCGGGAACGCCCTCACGGGCACCGTCGTTCAAAAGGCCGTCAAACACGAATTCGTGCTTGCAAACGCCCTCGATGGGAAGCTTGTAAACATCCTTGAGGCACTCCTTGATGTAGTTTGCGCTAAGGACCGCATACTCTCCAACCTCACGGAGATGCTCCTTGCCAAGAGAGAGGATGTAGGCATAGGCACGGAGAATCACGCCGAAGTTTCCGTGGAAACCGGACACCCTGAGGTCCGGGATGCAGTCTTCCAGATGCTTTGCAACGCCAACCGGGCCGCTGCCGGGACCGCCGCCGCCGTGAGGCGTGGAGAAGGTCTTGTGAAGATTCAGGTGCATGATGTCAAAGCCCATGTCTCCGGGACGCACAACGCCCATGAGCGGGTTCATGTTGGCGCCGTCGTAGTACAGGAGGCCGCCGCAGCCGTGCACAAGGGACGCAATCTCCTCAATCTGGGTCTCAAAAAGGCCAAGGGTGTTGGGGTTGGTCATCATAATGCCGGCGATGTCCGGGCTAAGCAGGGGCTTAAGGGCCTCTACGTCAATGCGTCCGTTCTCAAGGGACTTGACCTCAACTACTTCCAGGCCGCATACGGCTGCCGAAGCCGGATTGGTGCCATGGGCGCTGTCCGGGACAATGACCTTTGTTCGGCCGAAATCCCCGCGCTGCATATGGTAGGTGCGCATGATCATGAGGCCGGTGAGTTCACCGTGCGCTCCGGCGCAGGGGTCGAAGGTGAAGGTGTACATACCGGTAATGGCGGCAAGGGCCTTGTTCATCTCCTGGTACACCTTGATGGCACCCTTAGTGAGCCCCGCGTGCATGAGGGGATGAAGGCCTGCAAAGCCCTGGAGGGCAGCCACTTCCTCATTGATCTTGGGGTTGTACTTCATGGTGCAGGAGCCAAGCGGATAGAAGCCTGTATCCACGCCGAAGTTCATCTGGGACAGGTTGGTGTAGTGGCGCACTACGTCGGGTTCACTGACCTCCGGAAGTTCCAGGGCCGAATTACGCCTGAGAGCAGCGGGAAGTTCCTCAGCCTTAGGGAAATCGTTTTTTCTGAGGGAGTAACCGCATCGGCCTTCCTTAGAGAGCTCAAAAACAAGTTTGTCGTAGTATTTCATGGCCTATCCCTCCTTTATTACGCTGACAAGGCGGTCTACTTCCTCCTTGGAGTGTTTTTCCGTTACGCAGAAACTGACATACCCTTCTTCGGTGTCCAGGGCTGCAAAGAAGCCTGCCTCTTCAAGGCGCTTTTGCATGAGTCCGGGGAACTTTTTGGGCTTCAGGACAAACTCCTTCAGGAAAGGCTTGCCGGGGAACACCTCATCGAACATTCCTGTTTTAAGGAGTTCGGAGTACAGGTAATGCGCGCCGTCAGAGCTTTGCCTGTTTACCTCCTTAAGGCCTTCAGGGCCCATCAGGGACAGGTAAATGGTAACCCAGAGCGCCATCAGGGACTCGTTGGAGCAGATGTTTGAAGTGGCTTTCTCACGCTTGATGTGCTGTTCGCGGGCCTGGAGGGTGAGCACAAACACGCGCCTGCCTTCCTTGTCCGTAGTCTGGCCCACAATTCGGCCGGGCATCTTGCGCATGTAGTCCTTCTTCACGGTCATGAAACCAACGTAAGGGCCTCCGTAGCAAAGCGGCAGGCCAAGGGGCTGGCCGTCGCCAACAGCAATGTCAGCGCCCCATTCACCGGGAGTCTTGACAACGGCAAGGGCCGAAGGGTCGCAGTACTCTACCATGAGAGCCTTTGCGGCATGGATGGCCTCCGCAAAACCGGTGTGGTCTTCCACTATGCCGTAACGGTTGATGGAAGGGAGGATTACGCCGGCAACGTCCTCTGTGAGGGCTGCCTTGAGGGCTTCGGCCGAAGTCTGACCGTCAGATGCGTCAATATAACCCAGATTTACGCCGTGGAATTTTGCATAGGTCTCCACTACCTTTATTACATGGGGCAGAAGAGCCTTTGAAAGCAGCACAGTGTTTTTCTTGCGGGTGCATGCCACGCACATCTTCATGGCCTCTGCGGCTGCTGTGGGGCCGTCGTACATGGAAGCGTTGGAAACATCCAGTCCAGTGAGGGCGCACATCATGCTCTGGTACTCGAAGATATAGCGGAGCGTACCCTGGGATATCTCACACTGATAGGGAGTGTATGCCGTAAGGAATTCGCTCCTCTGGGTGAGATAAGGGATAACGGAAGGAGTGTAATGGTCATAGGCACCCTGGCCCACAAACACCTTCAGATGGGCGTTTTGGGCTTCAAGGTCATGGAACCAGTCCCTTATTTCCTGCTCGCTCATTGCCGGCGGCAGGGCATAAGGACCTTTTTTCAGGAATTTCGCGGGGACATCGGAATAAAGGTCACGGAGGCTTTCGGCCCCAACCTTGTCCAGCATTGCCCTCACGTCCGCATCAGTGTGCGGAAGGTAAGGAAGTGATGCCATATGCTACTCTCCGATGAGGGCTTTGTATCCTGCAGCGTCAAGGAGGGAGTCAAGCTCCGATGCGTCGCTCATCTCCACCTTGATAATCCAGTTTTCAAAGGCGTCCTCGTTCACTTTTTCCGGGGCGTCTTCAAGGGCTTCGTTAACCTCTACCACAGTGCCTGAAACGGGGCTGATAAGGTCCGAGGAAGCCTTTACGCTTTCAAGTGCGCCGAATTCCTCGCCTGCGGAAACTTCGTCGTCCACGGCGGGCATATCCACATAAGTGATGTCTCCCATTTCCTTCTGGGCGAAATCGGAAACGCCGATAACTGCAATATTGCCTTCTACTTTAACCCATTCGTGGGATTCGGAGTATTTGAGTCCTTCAATAATCTTTGACATAGCTATAGTTATTTTTTATAATTTGTCTGATAAAAACGTTTCTTGATAACTTTTCCGGGGAAAACCTTCTTCCTGATACGGATGGAAAGAGGGGTATCCAGGGCCGAATATTCCTTTGCGACAAGGGCGAAGCAGATGCTCTTGTCAAGGGAGATTGAGTGGTAGCCGGTGGTGACAACGCCTACCTCCGTTCCGTCCTCCAGCTCTACTGGATAACCGGCGCGTGGAATGGCCTTGTCCTCAATCTCTATGCCCACAAGCTTACGGGCAAGGTTTCCTGCTTTTTGGTCCAGGAGGGCTTCCTTGCCGATGAAATCTTTGTCGTACTTGCAGAACATCCCGAGGCCTGCCATGACGGGGCTGATTTCCGGGCTTAGCTCGTCTCCGTAAAGAGGGAGGCCGGCTTCAAAGCGGAGGGTGTCGCGGCATCCAAGGCCGCAGGGCTGGACACCTGCCTTCAGGAGACGGTCCCAGATTTCCACGGTGTTCTCTATTGTGGTGTAAAGCTCAAAACCGTCTTCCCCGGTATATCCGGTGCGGCTCAGGATGAGGCGTTTGCCGTTATAGAGGACGTCACAGAAGGGGTAGAAGCCACGGTCTGCGGCTTCCTTGTAACCGAGGACCTCCATTACGGTTTTTTCGGCCTCAGGGCCCTGCACGGCAATCTGGCCCCATACGGGAGACTCG
Source organism: Bacteroidales bacterium (assembly GCA_017478685.1). The sequence continues at coordinate 7,803 of JAFVDC010000062.1, forward strand.
TTGCGGACGGTGCAGTCAAAGTCCTTCACCTGTTCCTCTATCCAAGCAAAATCCTTGTCTATGTTTGCGGCATTTACAACAAGGAGGAAGTGGCCAGGCTGGAACTCACGGTACACGAGTAGGTCGTCCACGGTGCCGCCATCTGGGTAGCACATCATGCCGTAGAGCACCTTTCCGGGCTCGAATCCGCGGATTTCGTTGGTGAAGATGTGGTTTACGAAGGCTTCGGCATCCGGGCCTTCAACAAAGATCTCTCCCATGTGGGAGACATCGAACATGCCCACGTGCTGCCTTACGGCAAGGTGTTCCGGAACTATGCCGGCATACTGGATGGGCATGATGAAGCCTGCGAAGGGACTCATCTTGGCGCCTAGCGCAACGTGAGAGTCATACAGGCAAGTTTTCAATTCTGACATATCAGGTTATAAAGTTTAGTGTTGGTTTCAAAATTTATTCTCATATCCTCCGGCGTGGCACCCTTGGAGGCCGATATTTCCCCGCAGATGTCAATTGCGGCAATATCCATCCTGGTCATTGCAAGCTTCAGAATCTCCTCCACTTGCGTTAGGCCGAACTCTCCCTGCGACCAGTCTGTGCGGGCCCACTGCGGCGC
>JAFVDC010000063.1 GCA_017478685.1 Bacteroidales bacterium
CATAGCGGAAACTGAATCCCCGCTCTGCGGTGTCAAACTGGTGGGAGCTTACCCCAAGGTCGGCGAGGATGCCGTCGAACACTGCAGGGCCGGAGGGTCCGGCTTCACGGCGAATCTGTTCGGCATAATTCTCTATGAAGCGGAAGTTGTTGTGAATGAGGGTGAGACGGGAGTCCTTGAGGGCGCCGTTTATAGCGTCGATGTCACGATCGAAGGCGATGACCCTTCCGTCACCGGATAAGCGTGAAAGTATGGCAGCGGTGTGTCCACCGCCTCCGAAAGTGGCATCTGCGTATATTCCATTGGGATTTGTGATGAGAGAGGAAACACTTTCCTCAAGCAGCACGGGGATATGATATTCTGACATTCCTGAGACCTCCCTTACTTCTTAATGGAGTGTCTCTGTGCGGAAAGTTTGAACTCTTCGTCTGTCATGAGGGAGGCCTCATAGGTCTCCTTTGCCCATATCTGAAGCTTGTAACCGATTCCGCTAAGCACTACCTCCTTGGCAATACCTGCTTTTTCAAGTAACTCGGAGGGGATGTTGAGCCTGCCCAGCTTACCGTCCGGGACAATGGGGTACACGCCCTCGTTGTACTTGGTCCAAAAATTAGCGTCATCTGTACTAAGCTCAGGGTCAAGGCCTTCCAGCAGTTTGTCGCTGCGGTGCACCCATTCGGCATAGGTGAACACATCCAGGCAACACTGCTGGACGTTTTTCTTGACGATGAGGGTCATGTCCTCCAGGCCGTCTTTTGTCATAGCATCACGGAAGATGGCAGGGAGCACTACGCGCCCCTTGTCATCCACTTTGCCGCTGGCTTTGCCGAAGAATCTGACCATAATTACTTATTACTTTCACGCTTGGTGACAAAGGTACGGAAAATTTTCCATTTTCTTACATTTTCTTCCAAATTTTTCCACAAATTTCTTCGCGGTTCCATTTGGCGCCATTTTCAGCGTGTTTTTGCCCTCGCGCCCGGCGTTGCGGGCAGCGAAACGCACAAAAACGGCCGAAAACGCGTAAGTCATTGCCCACTTGGGCAGCGAGACGCACAAAAACGGCGGAAAACGTGTGAGTCATTGCCCCAACCCGCTGCAGGAGGGGTTTGGGCTACAATATTCTGGTCTGGTGGTGGAGGCTAAGTGGCTGGCTGTGAGGCGTTTGTGGGATTATCTACCAGAAATATTTCTGGTAGAATATTGTGTAAGTGGCTGAATGGTAAATAGTTAAGCCGCACCGTCACGGCGTTACCGTGCGGCGGAGGTAAGAACTAGTGAGGGGCCTAAATCTTGTCGCCGAATGCAAGGTCTCCGGCGTCTCCGATGCCGGGGATGATGTAGCTTTGGCTGGTGAGTTCTTCGTCGATGGCGGCAACCCAAAGGGTGTACTCGGGGCCGTATATCTGGCACAGATGGTCTACGGCATAACGGCTGGCAACGGGGCACACAAGGTGAACCTTGGCGGGAACGCCGCCTTCTTCGTGGAGTTTCTCAATGCCCACTTCCATGGATGAGCCGGTGGCAAGGAGGGCGTCGGACAAAATGAGGGTTTTGCCCTCAAGGGAAGGGGTGGTGCAGTACTTTGCCTTTACCTTGAAGTAGCCAAGTTTGCCGGTGCTGCGGTAGGCCGAAAGGAAAGCGGTTTCGGCGTGGTCGAAGAAGCGCAGCATGCCTTCCTGGATGGGGAGGCCGGCACGGAGGATGGTGGCTATGACAAGCGGGGTGTCCGGGGTTTGGACCTTTGCCACGCCAAGGGGCGTAACCACATCTTTTTCAGAGTATTCCAGGGTTTTTGAGATTTCGTAGGCGAAGATTTCCCCAACGCGCTGGAGATTGGTGCGGAAGCGGAGGCTGTCTTTCTGGATACGGGCGTCACGCAGTTCAAGCATGAACCGGCTCAGGACGGAATTGTGTTCCCCAATGTGGTTTACTTTCATGGCACAAGACTTGTTTCAGCTACAAATATATAAAATTTCCTGATTTTTCACTACCTTTGTGAAGATGAAAAAACTTGGGCGCATACTCCCCTTGGCTGTCGCCGTGGTTCTCACCTGTCTTATGGCAGGCGGTTGCGGCGTGTCCAAGATCAAGGACATCAAGCTTGTTTCGGCCGGTGTCAAGTACATTATCCCCACCTCCATGCGCTCCTTCGACGCCGTTCTCACCCTTGGCGTAGACAACCCCGCCATTACCCTTAGCGTGGATGAAGTCAACGGCCTCATTCGCGTAGACGACGTCCCGTTTGCCTCCTTCACCACGGGGCCCATCATGGTAGAAGGGAAGAAAATCCTCCTTTATGAGCTTCCCTGCACCATTACCCTTGAGCCTGGGATTTCGCTCCTGAACGTGCTCAAACTCTCTACAAGGAGTTCGCTTGAAGGCATTGATGCCGATATAAACCTCAAGGTTGCCACCAAAAACGGCAAGCTCAAGGCTCCACTTTCGTACAAGAAAATCAACTTAGCAGAATTCTCAAAATGAGACGCATTTTCACCATACTCCTCTCTCTTCTGGCCCTGTCCGTTTTCGGATTGTCGGCCCAGGATTCCCTCAACCTTTCCAGGATGGATTCCACCTATGTGGGCCGAACCATCCTCTCCGTTATCGGCCCTGGTGCTGAAATTAACCAGACCCCGGAGGTGAGGAAGGCCCTGCAGGGCTATGTGGATTCCAACGCCTCAAAGGCCGTCCAGGGATACCGTATCCGCGTTTTCTATGACAATTCGCCCCAGGCTCGCGTGCGCTCGGAGAGCATTGCCGCATACCTCAGGGCCCAGTACCCGGAAACGGGGGTGTACCGCAGCTTCGAGTCTCCAAATTACAAAGTTACAATAGGGGATTTCCGCACAAGGGACGAGGCCCTCAGGATATACAATGCGCTAAAGGGAACCTATCCCACGGCGTATATAATCAAAGAGAACATCAACTTCCCTAGATAATGGCCGCTTCCATCAAACAGGGAATGGAGCAGAAGCTCCAGCAGAAACTTTCTCCGCTCCAGATCCAGACTATCAAGCTTATAGAGATGCCTGTGCAGGCTCTGGAGCAGCATGTGCGGGAGGTTCTCTCAGACAATCCTGTCATTGACGACACTCCCCAGAAAGGGGCCGATGACCGCGAGGTCTCAATCTCGGAGGTCGAAGCCCGGGAGCAAAGCGGCGGGTCCATGGAGGAAAACTACGGCTCTCAGGACGACGACATCCCTTCCTACAACCTCCATGTGAACAACTGGGGCAAGGACGAGCGCCCGCAGTACAACACTTTCTCCGTTAAGCAGAGTTTCACCGGCAGCCTTCAGGAGCAGCTTGGATATCGCCAACTCTCGGACCATGAGAGGGCGGTTGCCAGCTTCATCATCGGCTCCCTTGACGACGACGGTTATCTCAGAAGGGACATCGAATCCCTTGTAGACGACCTCGCGTTCCGTGCCGGAATAGAATCTTCGGCCGAAGAAGTGGAGAAGATGCTCCGCATAATCCAGGAGTTCGAGCCCTCCGGAGTAGGGGCCCGGGACCTCAGGGAGTGCCTCCTTATCCAGCTTGAAGACAAAAAGCGCACGCCGTCCGTGGAAAACGCCATCAAGGTGGTCCGTGACCAGTTTGAAGCCTTCAAAAACCGTCATTTCCAGAAGATCATGTCAAGGCTGCATCTCTCTGAGGATGAACTGAAGGCGGTGCTTGATGAGATAAAGCACCTCAACCCGTCGCCGGGCGGCCAGATAGACGACTCTTACTCCGACCAAGCCCAGCAGGTGGTCCCGGACTTCGTGCTGGAATACGAAAACGGAGAGCTCATCCTCTCCATGCCGCGCTTCAACATCCCTGAACTCCGCATCAACCGGAAGTACTCTGAGATAATGGAAACCGGCAAGTACTCTGAGTCCAAGGCCGATAAAGACGCTGCCTCGTTCGTGAAGCAGAAGATAGATTCGGCCAAATGGTTCATAGAGGCCCTGCGCCAGAGGCAGAATACCCTGGAGAGCACCATGAGGGCAATCCTGGAGTACCAACACGACTACTTCATAGACGGGGATGAGAGTTCCCTCAAACCTATGGTCCTCAAGGACATAGCAGAGCGCACGGGGTTCGACATCTCCACAATCTCCCGCGTGGTGAACAGCAAGTGGATTGAAACCCACTTCGGCATATTCCCCCTCAAGTACTTCTTCTCCGAAGGCCTTGAAAACTCAGACGGCGAGGAGGTTTCCACCCGCGAAATCAAGAAAGCCCTCCGTGAAATGGTGGATGCCGAAGACAAGCACAACCCTCTCACCGACGACGAACTTGTAGACGGCCTTTCGGCCAAAGGCTACAAGGTCGCCCGCCGCACCATCGCCAAGTACAGGGCCCTCCTGGACATCCCAAAAGCCCGTCTCCGCAGGGAACTGTAGCATGCACAAAAAAGCCCCGGTCATAAAACCAGGGCTTGAAGGGTGGATGGTGGTGCCATTCTCGAACCAATTCATGGCTGACCTTGACAAAATTTGGGAACTACGGTATTGGATTCCAGACCCTACGGACCCACTCACGTGGAGGTCTGCATGATTGACGTTGCAGGTTTGCAATGGGGCTGTTTTAGGAAATTCATAGAGCCATCCCCACTATATCGGGGTAGTTATCAATGATGTAAACGCCCTTTCCTATGCCGGAAATAGTAACCGTTGTAGGCGTATAGTCTGTTGCTTTTTTTAGTTTTTTTTCTTGCCCAAAAGCAACAATGTTTTACTACTGTTTCTTGACTTTCCGGTGTTACCATACTATTTATTATAGGAGCAGGCACTACTAAACGCCTGATATAAATATGAACAACAGTCAACCTTACAGACGACAGTATCGTCAATTAGACGATGAGACCAAACTTAAAATAAGTGCCAGCACACAAGGCAAGCCAAAGTCCGAGGAACATAAGGAACACATCCGCCAAGCTATGATAAACTACTGGCAGGGCGTTCCTGACCGTCCGGACGATAATAATGAGTTTAACCTTTAATCCCGGATGCGATGTGTGATAGATGAGCTAAAGATGTGCTATGTAGCAGACCAAGAAAGACTGGAGGAATTAAAAGGTATTGCTTCCGGGGAGTACATCAATATTCCCGGCTTCAGGCTTTATCGAGTTATCAGCGACAGGTTCCGCTATTGCCTTGATATTATTTCCGATGGTGACAAGGTAGCCCAGTTGAGGTTTGGCTTGTACACGGAAGACGATGGTTCGGAGTCCCATGTCTTTCTCAAGGTGTTAAACAGGGTCCTGTACGACCCGGACTTGTTGCAGAAGGTGGTGTCCATCCCTGAATATTTCGGCATGGTCTGTAATAATTTCACTGCACTGGACCTTGCCGTAGATACTAACCTCAACGTGCCGTCACTAATAAGGCGTATGATGAGGGATAAAG
>JAFVDC010000064.1 GCA_017478685.1 Bacteroidales bacterium
ATCATCGAGCCCGGGAAGCTTATGGTCATAGACGCCGGTGCCGAAAGCAACCTGCACTATGCATCGGACTTCACCCGCACCTATCCCACTTCCGGAAAGTTCACAACAAAGCAGCGTGAGGTATACCAGATAGTGTACGAGTGCAATGAACTCGCGTTCAGCCTCACAAAGCCCGGCACCACATACCGTGACGTCCATCTTGCTGTTGCCCGCAAGATGCTGGACGGCCTCCAGGCACTGGACCTGGTCCACGGAGACCTCGACGAAATGGTGGCCTTCGGCATAGCAGGCCTGTTCCAGCCTCACGGCCTTGGCCACAACATGGGCCTGGACGTCCATGACATGGAGGACCTTGGTGAAAATCTGGTAGGCTATGACCCCGACCAAACCCGTGCAAAGCAGCTGGGCCTTGGCTCCCTGCGCATGGCGCGCCGTCTTGTTCCCGGCCACGTAATCACGGATGAGCCAGGCATTTACTTCATCCCGGCCCTCATAGAGAAGTTCAAGAAGGAAGGCCTTGGAAAGGACTTTGTGAATTACGCTAAGCTTGAGAGTTACTATGACTTCGGCGGCATCAGGCTGGAAGACGATGTTCTTGTAACGCCTACTGGCGCCCGCCGCCTTGGCCCTAAGCGCCTGCCTGTTGCTCCGGATGACGTTGAGGCCGCAATGGCTAAATAATCACTACGGGATATGGATATAAGAATAGGAAACGGATACGACGTTCACGCGCTGGCGCAGGGGCTTCCCATGTGGCTTGGCGGGGTGCAGATACCAAGTGAAAACGGCTTTGTGGCTCATTCAGACGGCGATGTCGCCATCCATGCGCTCTGCGACGCCCTTCTGGGATGCCTTGCGCTTGGGGATATCGGCCATCTTTTCCCTGACACAGATCCAAAGTGGAAGGGGGTAGACAGCAAACTGCTTCTGAGGGAGGTAGTGGACCTCATTCACACCAGGCGCTACAAAGTTGGCAACGTGGACATTACAATTGCCCTCCAAAGGCCCAAACTGGCGCCTCACATTGGCACCATGCGGGAAACTCTGGCTCCCATCCTTGGCGTAACGCCGGACAGGGTGTCCATAAAGGCCACCACAACGGAAAAACTTGGCTTCGTGGGCCGGCAGGAAGGCTGCGAGGTATGGGCTTCGGCCCTTATTGTCAAGGACTAACGAAGGTCTCCCAGCGAAGAATCCTCCACATGCCCAAACCAGGAAGTTACCTTGGCGCGGGCTTTTTCTTTTATGGCTGGGGTTATGGCCGAAGTCACATAGGCGACAGCGGCCACCAGGGCGGCCCAGTCGTCGGCCATTCCGGCAAAGGGGAGGAGGTCCGGTAACAAATCGAAAGGCAGTATGAAATACCCCAGCGCTCCCGTTATTACGGCCTTGTATTTTGCCGGGGTGGAGGGGTCTGCGAGGGTGTAGTAAAGCACCAGCGCATAGTACACTGTCTTGACACCGGCTCTGGAGGCTATCTTCTTGACTTTGTTCCAGAAAGCCCCTTCCGAGTAGTTGGCTTCGTACTTGACTAAGTCCTTGGATGTGAGATTCGTCTTTTTCATAGCGCCGTCAGTCGTCTCAAATATTGTACCTCAGCCACTTTTCTCAAAAAAAATCTTTGATATTAAATTTTTTAATTATAATTTTGCGGCCAGTAGTGTAAAAGACACCAAAGTTAACTTTAAATAATTAGTACTATGAAGAAAGTATTTATGTCTGCTGCTATCGTAGCCCTTATGGCTGCTGCAGTTTCTTGCGGTAACAACGCAAGCAAGAAGGCTGAGGCCGCTCCCGCCGCCGCTGAGGAAGTAAAGACCGAGGCTGTTGAGGAAAAGAGCGCCGTTGAGGCTGCCGCCAATGAGGCTGTTGAGGCCGTTAAGGACGCTGCCACCGAGAAGGCCGTTGAGGGTATCAACGCTGCCGCCGACGCCGCTGTAGACGCTATCAAGAAGTAAGCGTTACATTGCAAAATCAAATCCCGGAGCAGTCAAATGCCCCGGGATTTTTTGTATATTTGTGACCGTATGGCTACAAGCAGTAAAACAAAGACTCTGTGGTTCTGCTCAAACTGCGGAAACGAGTACTCCAAGTGGATGGGCAAGTGTCCCGCCTGCGGAGAATGGAACACTATGGTAGAACGGGAGGTCGTAACGGGCAAGAAGGCCCCTGTGAGCGTGCCTGGCGCCGGTGCCAAACCCATGCCCCTTAAGGATGTCTCCACGGCCCAGGAAGACCGTATCTCCCTTGGAAGCGCGGAGGTAGACCGCCTTCTTGGCGGCGGCATGGTAAAAGGCAGCCTTGTGCTCATGGGCGGTGAGCCGGGTATCGGCAAAAGTACGCTCTCGCTGCAGTTGCCCCTTGGCCGCCCGGATCTCAAGACGCTCTATGTCACCGGAGAAGAGTCTGTAAAGCAGGTGAAGATGAGAGCCGACCGCCTTGGCGGAGACGCCTCCAATTGCCTCATTTACAGTGAGACAGACATGGCCGAAATCCTGAAGCAGGCCCAGGAGGTGGCTCCGGACCTCATGATTGTGGATTCCGTCCAAACCATGTACTGCCAAACGGTGGATTCCACCGCGGGCAGCGTGAGCCAGATCAAGGAGGTGGCCGCCCAGCTTCTGCGCTTTGCAAAAGGCTCCGGCATCCCGGTCATCCTTATCGGCCACATTACAAAGGAGGGCACAATTGCCGGGCCGAAGATCCTGGAGCACATTGTGGACGTGGTCCTGCAGTTCGAGGGCGAAAACCGCGGTGCGTACAGGGTGCTCAGAAGCATTAAAAACCGCTTTGGAAGCACCTCCGAGCTTGCTGTCTTTGAGATGACGGGCTCCGGTCTCAGGGAGGTTGCCAACCCCTCGGAGATGCTCATTCCCATGCACGAGGACGGACTTAGCGGCACGGCAATTTCTGCCATGCTGGACGGTAACAGGCCGTTCCTCTTTGAGGTCCAGGCGCTGGTGTCAAGCGCCGTTTACGGTACCGCCCAGAGAAGCGCCACGGGCTTCGATGTCCGCCGCCTCAACATGCTCCTGGCGGTCCTTGAGCGCCGTGCGGGCTTCAAGCTCGGCCAGAAGGACGTCTTCCTGAACATGGCCGGCGGCCTTCGCATCACGGACCCCGCATGCGACCTTGCCGTCATTGCGGCGGTCCTTTCTTCCAACTTCGACTACCCCGTCAAGGCCGATGTCTGCTTTGCCGGAGAGGTTGGCCTCAGCGGGGAAATCCGCCCCGTCTCCCAGGCCGCCCGCCGCGCGGTAGAGGCCGCCAGGGTTGGTTTCAAACGCATTTTCGTGAGCTCCTACACCCATTTTGACGTAAAGCCGGAGGGAATAGAGGTGGTAAAAGTGGCCGATATCCCCGCGCTTGTGAGGGCGCTGTTCAAATAAAAATATTTGGAGACTTGTGCCAATTGCATTATCTTTGGGTTTAACACTCTGAAACTAAAAACCAGATTCATATGAAAAAGAAAAGCCTGTTAGGAAGAATGTTCGATGTAGAGAAAGTCAAGGACCGCGCAGCTTTCTCGGACGTTGAGAACAAGATAACCAAGTATCATTACGGCTCGGATGCCTTCATGCAGATCCTTGAGAGCCGGTATTCCTGCCACGCGTTCAGCGGTTATCCGGTTTCGGAGTCAAAACTGAACATGATCCTTGAGGCCGGGCGCCTGGCTCCTTCGGCCAAGAACCTGCAGCCTACGCGCATCTGGGTGGTGAAAAGCGAGGAAGCCCTTGCAAAGCTCAGGGAGGTTCACCCCTGCTACGGCGCCCCCGTAGTTCTTATTGTAGGTTGCCGCAACGAGGAAGCCTGGGTACGCGAGGCAGATGGCATCAACGCCGCCAAGACAGACGCCGCCATTGTCCTTACCCACCTTATGCTCACCGCAACGGATGCAGGCCTTGCCAACATGTGGATATGGGACTTCGACCCTTCAAAGATTCGTGAGGCCCTCCCCGAAACCCAGGGCCACGGCATCTACGCCCTCCTTGCCATCGGCCACCCCGCAAAGGGCGCCGGCAACCCCACGGAGCTCCACTCAGAGCGCAAGCCGCTGGAGGATATTGTAACCGTCCTCTAGCTCTTTTGCCCGGGCAACTCCCGGAGCCGCTGTTTTTTCCATTCGGCGGGTGTCATACCCGTCTGTAAGCGAAAGCGTCGGAAGAAGGTTTTCTCATTGTTGAAGCCGGATGCATCCCAAACCTCTACTGAAGACATTTCCGGGTGTTCCTGCATCAGTTTAAGTGCATATTCAACCCTGTACCTTGATATGAATTCCGGGAAGGAAATGCCCATCTGCCCGTTTATGCAGGCCGATATATAAGTGGCGTTTGTGCCAAGTTCCCGGGCGATATCCGTAATCTTCAGATCCTTGATGAGGAAGAGTTGTTTTTCCTCGACAAGGTCGGTTATGCGCGTCTGGAGGTCGTTCCTTTCAAGTTTGGCGGAGTCTTCAACCTCCGGCAAAGACCGTTTCCTTACACGTGTTACGGCCCATCCTCCGGCAAAGGCTGCAAGTAATAAAACGGGCAGTATCCACCACAGGGGAACGGCCTTCTTCACCGGCGC
>JAFVDC010000065.1 GCA_017478685.1 Bacteroidales bacterium
GCGATGAACGCCGCCTATGCCGCCCGTTGCAAAGACCTTTATGCCGGCGAGGTTTGCTATTATCATGGTGGTGGTGACGGTGGTGGCGCCGTCCTCCCCTCTTGCCACAAGGACGGGAAGGTCACGGCGGGAAGCCTTTGTGACAGCCCTCCCCTTCTTGCCAAGGTACTCAATCTCTTCCGGGGTGAGACCGGCTTTGAGGCGGCCTCCGATGATGGCGATGGTGGCGGGTACGGCGCCGTTTTCGCGTATGGTCTTTTCCACCTTGAGAGCGGTCTCCACATTCTGCGGATATGGCATTCCGTGGGATATGATGGTAGATTCAAGGGCTACGACGGGTTTCCCGGAGGCCAGGGCTTCGGCCACTTCCGGGGAAAGGTCCAGGTATTTGTTCATATTCTAAGGTTCTTTATTTCATTACTTACCGCTTCCGGGCTCTCAACGGCGCAGCGGGCGCATTCAAGGCCCCAGTGGGCGGTATCCTCAATGGAGGCCGATGGCCCTGCGTGCACTATCCCGGCAAGGAGGGCGTCGCCGCCTCCGGTGACGCTCCTGACTATGCACGGAAGGGCCGGGAACTCGTGTGTCTTTCCCTGGGATTCCACCCTCAGGCCTTCGGCCCCGACGCTTACATAACGGCGTTCAACCTGTGCCCCCGGAAGTGAGCCAAGCACCTGACTTTCAAGGGCGTTGCTCTTAAGAGCGAAGAAGGCTTTCCTTCGGGAGAGTTCAACGGCGTCGGCAATCCTTGGGGCCTTGGCAACGGACACGGCGTCAAGGTACAGAGGCTTCTCGCAGTTGTCTATGAGCCAAGAGAGGGCCGCAGGTGAAAGGTTGGCGTCGGCCACAACGGCATCGGCCTTTTCAAGGGCTTCAAGGCGTTCCCTTAGCCATTCGCGGGTCATGCCTTCTGTGGCGTTCATGTCCGCAACGCCGCCCACAAGTTCCCCGTCTGCGTTGTTGATGGAGACAAAGAAGGAGTTGGTCCCCTCACGGGCGGTTTGGCAGTGCTCCGTTATCATTCCAAGTTCCCGGCAGGACGATTCAATGACCGGGCCGAATAGGCCGCCTCCGAAGATGGTGAGGAGTTCCACCTCGTCACCAAGGAGAACAAGGTTATGGGCGATATTCCGGCCCACGCCTCCCCAGGAAACGTGGACCCTTCCGGGATTGGAGTCGGAAAACCGGAAAGCCTGGGCCGAAGTGGCGGTTATGTCCACGTTGGCACCTCCTATGACGCAGATTCTCATAAATGCAAATATACAAAATTGTTGTATCTTTGCAGCCAAAAATTTGCGCAGTATGGACCATCTTCCGCTTTCAGACATACCAATGCTGGTGTCCAGCATCAACTTCCTCCTCCGGGACCGGGAGTTTGACAACCTGGACCAGATCTGCTACTGTTTCGGCATAGAGCGGGAGGAAATGGACCGCATCCTCTCCAGCGAGGGGTATTCTTACAAGGAGGACCTTAACTGCGTCAAATGAGTTCTTTGGAGAGGAATATCATAGAGCAGGCCTACTCCTTTTTCCATCAGAAGGAAAGGGTGTATGCGCACTCTACATCCGAGACTGAGCGGGACCATATAGAGGAGTCCATATCTAACTATGCCGAATCCATGTCCAAGGAACTGTATCTCTTTCTGTCCAACGGCCGCGAAGCATATCTGAAAGAGCACCCCTGCTTCCACTCCGACCTCCTGGACGCCCTCTCCAAGATGGAGAGTCTGCTCATGGAGTAATGCCGGGACTGATTTCCCGTTTTGGACCTGGTCCACAACGCGGGGGCATGGCGTTACACAAAAACCCGCGTTTTTGCGTAATCAAAAGCCCTTTGGGCCGCCCATTACACAAAAATGGCCGTTTTTGTGTAATCATCTGCCCCTTGTGGTGGGCATTGGTACTGGCCACGCATACCTGAGCCAACTTTTGTTAGTGGAATAGATTTCATGTTTCTCTGGCAGCTTTTTTGTAGATTATCCCTGAAAATGAACACTGCAATGAGAAAATGCATCACCTTCATACTGGCTATCGCGGCCGTGGTATTTTCCGCTTCCACCTGCGAGAAGATGAATCCGGGAGATTACAAAGACTCCGAAGGCATCAAGATTAACCTCCTTGGCTCTTGGGTCCTTACTGAGGTCCAGTACAGGACCGCAGGCGTAATAGAGTCCCATCCCTGTAAGCCTGAATCCGTTATGGAGTTTGCCGAAAAAGGCGTCGGCTATACAAAAAACATGACCGGTGACATCCTGGACAGTTGGCACTATGAGACCTACCGCGCCGCCGTCACCATCTTCACCAATGAGGAATGGGATAACAACCGCTTCCTGGGAGAGGATGACAACCGGTATGAACAAGGCAAGACATACTATTTCCATGTTCAGGACGACAACACCATTTCATCTGAAGAGAAGGTATCGGCAAACAGCTTCATAGTCAATATCTTCACACGCCTGGACGTTTTCGGCCAGGTTACAAAGTCCTTCGATGACGGAATGTTCAGCCCCAACACCCTCATCATCATGTATGATACGGAGACAGGCAAAACTCCCCTTATGGAGGCCGTGGGCTCCTATGGGGCCGAAATCATCTACGATTACAGCATCATCCCCGGCATGGCCATTCGCATTCCCGAAGGGACGGATATACATAAGGCCATGGCCTATTTCAAAAAGGTAGAAGGCGTGGTCTCCGTTGAGCGTGACCGGATTAATCACCTTGTAGAACCGGTGAAGCCCCGCCTTGAAATCA
>JAFVDC010000066.1 GCA_017478685.1 Bacteroidales bacterium
GGAGCCATCCACTTCTTCCAGCATAACGGCATACTCTTCGCTCCCGGCAAGGCCGTCAATGCAGGCGGCGTAGCCACTTCCGGCCTTGAAATGACCCAGAACGCAGAACACATCTCCTGGAGCGGAGAAGAGGTAGATGAAAAACTTCACTTCATCATGAAGTCCATCCACGAACAGTGCGTGAAGTACGGTACCCAGCCGGACGGCACCATCGACTACGTGAAAGGCGCCAACATCGCCGGCTTCATGAAGGTTGCCACCGCCATGCTTGAGCAGGGAACGATTTAGCCTGGCGCGCAACTTCCTATCAATCAGTGATTTACTGATATTCGGGTGCACTTCGCGGTGCACCCGATGTTTTATAAGTGGCTGGGGGAGAGGGAATTATGCGCCAGAAGGGTGGGAAGGGTTGCACATCCCGTTGAAAATGTGTACATTTGTAAGCTAAACATAAAACTTTAAACCAACTTTATGAGAAAGCTCATTGTAGCGCTCGCGGCGGTTACGGCCGTGCTTGCCACATCCTCGTGCGGCAAGGGGCGCACGAAGGCCGCACGTCTTCTGGAGAACTATGCGGTGGTAACCATTCCCGCACCGGATCTCAGCGGCATCTCCGATAATGGCAAGGAGGTCCTGAACCTCTACAAGTTTGCGGCAGACCAGGCCGATGCCATTTACTGGGAGCAGAATTTCGGCCCAAAATCCACTTTTGACAACCTTCAGGACCCTGCGGCAAAGGAGTTCGCATACGTGAACTACGGCCCGTGGGACCGCATGGACAACAAGGCTTTCGTGGAGGGCTACGGCTCCAGGCCGCTTGGCGCAAACTTCTACCCCGTGGACATGACCCAGGAGGAGTTTTCGGCCTTTAAGGATCCCGCAAAGGAAAGCCCCTACACGCTTATCAGAAGGGCCCAGGACGGTTCCCTCCAGAGCGTATGGTACCACGATGCATACAAGGAGGAGGTTGAGCGCATCGCGCATCTTCTGAGGGCTGCGGCCGACATCACCATCAAGGAAAGCGTGCGTGAATACCTTCTGGAAATGGCCCAGGCGGTGCTCACGGACAATTACTACGCCGCAGAGCGTGCTTGGCTCCAGATGACGGACTCCAAGATGGACCTTGTGATTGGCCCCAACGAGACCATCGATGACGAGCTTTACGGCCTCAAGGCATCCTACGGCGCATACGTCCTTCTCAAAAACGAAGACCGCACCCGCAGCCTGCAGGAAATCTGCGCGGGCATCCCGGAGTACCAGGCCATGCTGCCCGGAGACCTTGTGTACCATAGCTTCGAGCCCGGCACCGCCTCCAACATCTTCTCCTGCAACGTGATATACTACGGCGGCTATCCCAACGCCGGCTACAAGAACATAGCCATCAACTTCCCCTACGACCCCCGCGTGCAGGAGGAATTCGGCACCAGGACCATCCTGTTCGACAACATCATCAGGGAGAAGTTCAACCGCACGGTGTTCCCCGTGGGCATGCTCCTCTTTGAGGGCGAGGACCGCTCTCACCTGGACGCCAACGCCTTCTGGTGGGAGATAGTGTTCCGTGAGGTGGCCCAGGGCCTTGGCGTGAAGGAAACCATCAACGGCAAGGGCCCCGTCTCAAAGGCACTCGGCAATGAAGCCCTCACCTTTGAGAAGGCAAAATCCAACGTCATCGGCACTTGGCTTTGCGCCAAGCTTGTGGAGGACAACAAGATAGACGCCCTCATCATGAAGCAGGACGTCCTTGCAACCTTCATTGCCAACACCATCCGTTCCACGCGTTTCGGATGGGCCGATGCAACCGGCCGCGCCAACCTCATCATCTACAACTACCTCACCGAGAAGGGCGCCATTTCCCGCAAGGTGTCCGGAAAGTACTTCATAGACTACGACAAGACCTATGAGGCCCTTGAGGACCTTGGCGCATCCATCCTCAGGATGCAGGCAACGGGCAACTATGCGGCCGCGGTTTCATTCGCCGACAAATACGGCTTCGTGCCCCAGGCCATCCAGCAGGACGTAGTGAACCTTGAGCTGGAGAAAATTCCCGTAGACATCCGTTTTGAATACGAAAAATAAAAGATATGGAAAAGAAATTCAACGTTAAAATGTGGGTGTTCCTTCCCCTGGTGCTCCTCATTTTCATTTTCCTGTGGGCCGTCCCTACGTCGTTTTTCGGCATTGAGGCCCTTACCGTAGTGCAGCAGAGGGTGATTGCCCTGTTTGTGTTTGCCGCACTCATGTGGATCTTTGAGATTATCCCCAACTGGGCCACGTCCCTGCTGGTGATTGTGATAGCCCTCCTCACCGTTTCCAACAAGGGAATTGGGCTTTTCTGCGACCCTCAGTACGGTACTCTGGTGCCCTATGGCCGAATCATGAGCTCAATGGCAGACCCTGTGGTCATGCTGTTCCTTGGCGGCTTCGTGCTTGCCATCATGGCCGAAAAATACGGCCTGGACGTAACCCTGGCCCGTGCACTCCTGAAAATCTTCGGCACTAAACCCGAGATTGTGCTGCTTGGGTTCCTCATCATGATCTCCATCTTCTCCATGTTCATGAGCAACACCGCCACCGCAGCCATGATGCTGGCCCTCCTCACCCCGGTGCTTTCAAAGCTTCCGGCCGATGACAAGGGCAAGATCGGCCTGGCGCTGTCAATTCCCGTGGCGGCCAACCTTGGCGGTATCGGAACGCCTATCGGCACTCC
>JAFVDC010000006.1 GCA_017478685.1 Bacteroidales bacterium
CGCCACAGCATGGGGATGTTGTACTGGGTTTCCCAAGGGGCCTTCATGCAGTCAAAGAAAACGCCCTGCTGCTGGAAGGTAAGTTCATGAGGCTCAATTGATACAGGGGATGCCGCTGCCGCAGCCTTCTTCTCTCCGGACATGAGCACCTTCAGAACCTCGTTCTCTATGCTTTGGAGGGTGGCGGTTTTGGCAAAGCTGGTCATGTCGGCCTGCAAGCCGTATTTCTTGTAAAGCTCCGTTGCAAGCCGAAGGGCGCTCAGGGAACTCATCCCGTAATAAAGGAGAGGCTCCGTGAGGCCGAAGCCGTCAATGTGGGCGGTTTCGCGGATGATTCCGGCAATTTCCTCTTCAAGGATGTTGAAGGGGGCAGCGCTTTCCGCTCCGGCGGTCTTTGCGGCGGGAACAGGCTTAGGAAGGGCCCTCCTGTCCACTTTCTGGTTCACGTTGAGCGGAATGGCGTCTATCTGCATTGTGACGGCGGGCACCATGTACGGGGGCTTTCGCTCTGCGATGAATGCGTTAAGGGCATCGATGTCAATGGCGTCTTCGGCCACAATGTATGCGGCGATGAACTTCCCGCTGCCGCCTTCCTCGTCAAAGGCCTGCACGGTGACGTCCTTGATGCCGGGGTACTCCCTAATAACGCCTTCAACTTCCTTTAGTTCAATGCGGAAGCCGCGGATTTTAACCTGGGAGTCTTTTCGGCCGATGAACTCAATTTCGCCGTCCTGGCGGTAGCGTACAATGTCTCCGGTGCGGTAGGTGCGCCTGTAGTAAGGGTTTGCGCAGAAGGGGTTGTCCAGAAAGGCTTCGGCCGTCTTTTCGGGCTTGCCAAGATAGCCGTCGCCAACTTGCTCTCCGGCGGTCCAGAGCTCTCCAATGGCTCCTGGAGGCAGCTCTCGGCCGCTTTTTGATACAACGTAGGTGCGTATTCCGGGAAGGGCGCTGCCAATGGGGATGTTCTCTTCCACTTCCTTCACTTCCTTGCTTACGGTGTAACATAGGCTTTCGCTGGGGCCGTAGCAGTTGAAAAGCTTGTATTTGGGAAGTTCCAGCTTGGGCATCTTTTCGCCGCCGGTGAGAAGGGCATTAAGGCCTTTGCATTCAGGGAAACTTGTGAGGAACTGAACGGCCACCTGGGTAGTCATGAGAACGTGCGTGATGCCGGAATTCTCATAGTAATCCTTGAGGGCGGGGAGGTCCAGCCTTATTTCCTCGGGGACAATGTGGAGGGTGGCTCCTGGAGCCATGGTGTCCACAAGGTCTCCTACAAAGGCGTCAAAGCCGAAGCTGGCGTAGGCCGCAAGCTTGGAGTCTGCGGTAATGCCCACGTTATCGGCATTCCTCTGGCCATAGAGGGAAAGGCTCCGGTGGGGGAGCATGCAGCCCTTGGGCTGGCCTGTGGTGCCGCTGGTGTATAGAAGCGTGGCAAGATCGTCTTTTCCGGGCTTAGAGGAAGGTTTGCCTTCCGGGAGCCCTGCAATGTCGTCGGTCTTGAGGACCGGGCCTTCGTAGCCTTCAACGGTATGGCCGTCGGAGATAAGAAGGGCCGCGCTGGCGTCGTTAATCATATACTGGAGGCGCTCGGCGGGGTAGGAGGGGTCAAGGGGCTCATAAGCGCAGCCGGCCTTCATTACGCCAAGCGGGGCAAGGAGCATGTACTCATT
The DNA here is from genome assembly GCA_017478685.1 of Bacteroidales bacterium. The sequence goes on from JAFVDC010000006.1 coordinate 1,671, forward strand.
GCGTCCCAGGATGATTGAAACCACCTTTCCGGTGCCCACGGTCTTTTCTATGTAGGCGGCAAGGTTGTCGGAGAGGCGGTCGGCCTCTGCGTAAGAATAAACCTTGTCTTTATAAACGACGGCGGCTTTGGTGGGGAATTTTGCGGCATTTTCCCTAAAAAGGTCCACTACCGTTTTATCCTCAAAGATGTTGTCTTTAGGTGTCTGGAAGCTCTCCAGGGCCTTTTTCTGGGTTTCACCGGCATACACAAGCTCTCCCACAGTATCTGCGGTGGCCATGGATTTCACAACTGCCTCAAAGCTTTCGGCAAAGCTCCTGATAATTTCCTCGGAGTACTGGTTGGGCCTATACCAGAACCTTATCTGGTAGGGGCCTTCGGCGGGGGTGAAGAATTCGGCCGAAAGGGAAATTCCCGGAGGATTGGTCCTGAGGTCTTCGCCTTCTATTTCAAGGTCTCCAAGCCTTAGGATGGGGTGGGTTTCCACCATCTGTCCCTGGAAGCCGAAGTTTATGCGGGTGGCAATTCCAAGGTCCTTGGCGCAGTCGGCAATTGAATAGAAGCCGCGGCTGCGGATTCCGCGGGTCTGGGCCAGGGCCCTCTCAAACACGTCTTTAAGGGGCGTTGCGGCGGGAGCATCCACAAACACGGGAATTGTGTGCACCTGCATTGAGATGCTCTTCATTCCGGGGCCTTTTCGGCCGTTCCAGATGGTTGTGAAAACGGCTTTTTCCTCTGCGTTCCATGCAGCAAGGGTAAGGCCGAAGGCGGTGGTGAAAAGCACGCTGTCTGCGTAACGATACTTGTCCAGGATTGGCTGCATGCCGTGCTTTGTGAGGCCAAGGTCCACTACAAGCTCCTTGTAAGGCTCATCCTGGCCGTATTTGTCCGGGATAATCTGGGACTCAAGATCTGCTGCGGCGCCAAACTCCTGTGCGTACCAGTTCTTAGCTTCGGCAAAGGCCTCGCTCTCCCTTTCGGCCTTTTCCTTAAGGGCTACATCCGCTCCCGAAAACGCCTCTTTTTCAAGAGCCACGCCGCCGTAAGCATCGGACAATGATTTCAGGAACAGAGGCACGGACGCTCCGTCAAACAGGATATGATGGATGTCAAAGTAGAAGTAGTTTCCCTCTGTGGTCTCATACAGCTCCATCCTCATAAGGGACTCTCCTTCCTTCAGGGGCATGGGGATTGCCAGCTGAGCACGGTCCAGGGCCGTTTTTACCGGAATGTCCCAAGTGGGGGAGTCCGGCGTATCCATCTGCGGCTCCCCGGCGCTCATCACTATGCGTGAAGCCATGTAAGGATGGGCCGAAACCGTTTTCTGAAGCGCATCCCTAAGCGCATCCATCTTAACCTCACCGGGCAGTTTGAACAGCATTGCAAGCTGATAGTTGCCGTCAGTCTCATTCAGTCCTTGGCAAGACAGATAAATACCCAGCTGGGCCTGAGAAAGTGGAGATATCATATCCTGATTCTTTTTATCATGTAAATATAGCTATTTTTCTTTTGCATTGTAACAAGAATCCTCAGAATCAACCGCTTTCCCGCCAAATGTTCTTCGCCGATCCTTTGCGGTACTGAGCGTACACGTTTTGCTGCGTTTTTGCGTGCGTTGAGTCCCCAGCGGTACTGAGCGTACACGTTTTGCCGTGTTTTTGCGTACGCTGAGTCCCCGGCGAAAACCTGCCTACAGGTGCAAAAATGGGGTGTTTTTGCACCGGACCCCGGCGAAAACCTGCTTACAGGTGCAAAAATGGGGTGTTTTTGCACCTGGATTATTTTTATTAATTTTGTGGAAAATTGTATTTTCTATGAAAACCAGATTTAGCAGCAAGTCGGATATATTCAACGTGGCCGTTACAATAATAGCGGCGGCAGTATCTGTGGTAATGGTCATCTACGGTGTGCTTACACTGGGTATCCGTGAATCTTGGCCGGAACTTGTGCTCAACGTGTTCTACATTGCCAGCCTTGTGATGATGTGGATGTATTTTTGGGGCGGCCCCATCACCACCAAGCAGTTCAACTATTGGTGCACCCTGAACATAGGCGCAACGGTGCTTCTCAGGGACATCCTGTTTGCTCCAAAGCTGGAGAGTTTTCCGGTTCACCTAATATGCCTCACGCTTTCCGTGGCGCTTCTTATCATGCTCACTTATTTCTATGCGCGGAAAGACTGGAAAACCTACTCCAAAGCCAACCTGTGGATGATTTGCATAGTGGATATGCTAATAGCGCTGCTCTATAACATCATCATACTGCGTGAGCCCGCCGACCAATACACCACCTATCTGATGGTGGAAATCTGGATACGTCCCACCATCACCTACGGGCTGGTGGCCTGCTATGTGAAGGAAAAGGAAGACTAGTTTTCTTTAATGAAATAGGCCCTGACCTTGCTCTCTGTAATCAGGACGGATTCTTGATGGAAAAAGGTGCAGAGATCCTTTGCAATGGCATCCACAATACCTTTTTCCGGGTCCAGAAGGCAAAGGACCAGCGTTTTTTCCTGTACATAGTCACCATTTTCGTGGAAATAGCCGCCATCGGAAACGATATACGAGAACGCCACGTGGTAACTATGACACACAAACTTCATTATGTCCACGTACATCTTGGTGTCATACTTCTGCTGCTTCGTGAGGGCGTCGTTAAGTCCTACGCTGATGGTTATCTCTGTCATGGCTTGAAATATTTCTCAAAGATTGTTGTAGAAACTGTCCAGGATACGCAAGTTGGTTGTCTTTTTCGCAAAAATAGCATTTTTCGGTTGCACTGGCAAATAGTTTTTATTTGCGCCCCGGCTTCAAGATCATAAAAACAACGGCTCCTACGCATATGGCAACCCCGGCTGCCATTTTCAGCGTAAGGGGTTCTCTAAACAGCACGGTGCCAATGAGTATGGCGGTGAGGGGCTCGAAGACGCCAAGGATGGATGTCTTGGTGGGGCCGATATACCTAGACGACACCGCCAGCGTGAGCATTGAAATCATTGTGGGGACAACGGCCAGACCAAGGAGGTTTCCCCAGTCGGCGGGGGAGTCCACGCCTTCAAGGATGCTGCCGCCCTGGAAAAGCCGGATTATGAGGAACATTGCCGCCCCCGTCATGAGGGCATAGAGGGTGAGGGTGTGCTCCGACACCTTCTTTATTCGCCTGCTTCGGTTCACAATCACAAGGTATAATGCATAACTCAGCGCGGACATGATGGCAAGGATTATCCCCGGCAGCCTTATTTCGGCCCCGGCCGAAGGGGTGGATAGAAGGAGGATTCCGCCGAATGTGGCGATGATAGACAGCCAGGTTTGCCAGCTGGGGTAGAACCTGAGGACCACCATGATAAGTGCCGTGAACACCGGGTAGAGGTAAACCAGCGTGGTTGCAAGCCCGGAGGGGATGAACTCATAGGAAGTGAAAAGGAAAAGGCTGCTGCAGGCAAAGAGCACTCCAAGTATGCCCAGAAGGCCCAGCTCCCGCTTTTCAACTTTGAAGGCCTCGTGTCTGCATGCCATCCACGAGGCCAGTATTGCCGCCGACATTCCGTAACGGAAAAACAGCATCACAAGCACCGGAACGCCGCTTTCCAGCAGCGGTTTTGCAAAAAGCGGGTTGGTCCCGTAAGACACCCCCGCAACTAGGCCGGCCAGGAGTCCCGCCAGCCTTCTTCTCTTGATATCTTCTTCTGCCACTTTACTTTAATTTGGGGCGCAAAGATACTGCTTTTTGTCTTTGCCAGGTGCAAAATGTGGGTGTTTTTGCACCGGAGTCAGGTGAAAACGTGGTGCCAGGTGCAAAATAGGGGTATTTTTGCACCGGAGTCAGGGGAAGTACTGACCCATCGCTGCCTGCGAAAAATTATGTATATTTGCATGATTTAAAATAGCAGGCATCATGAACGATTACGAGCAAATTAATCTGGAAGATTACACCCGGAGCGGAGAGGGCGGAACCGCCGTATCCTATACCCACAAAACGCGTAGCACGCTGGCAAAGCTCTACAATCCCGGCTTTGAGGCCGACAGAGCCAGGGCCGAATTCCTTACGGCCCGCACGGTCTTCGAAATGGGCATACCCACACCTGAGCCGTACCGCCTTGTGACGGACGGGGAAAGATTCGGCGCGGAATATGAGCTGGTAAGGGGCAAGCGCTCCTTTACCCGCATTATCTCCGAGGAACCTTCCCGTCTGGAAGAGATTAGCCTCGCTTTTGCGGGTTGTGCCCGGAAACTCCATTCCACACCCGCCGATACATCCCGCCTTCGGTCCTACAAGGAAGTCCTGACCCGGTTTTACAAAGAGAAGGACTTGGTGCCGGAGGCCTACAAGCAGCGCTCCCTGGCTTTCCTGGAAACGGTTCCCGATACACCCAACTGTCTTCACGGAGACCTCCAGATTGGAAATATCATTACAGACGGAGACCGCACGCTATGGATTGACGTAGGGGAGTTCAGCTACGGGACTCCGGAGTGGGACATCGCCATCATGTGGATTATGGGTCAGAATATGGACGCCTCCCGCTCACAGGCCCTTTTCCACCTTACACCGGAGCAGATGAAAGACCACTGGAACTGTTTCCTGCCGGCCTATCTTGGTACCTCCGATCCCAAAGCTCTGGCGGATTATGTCCGTAGTCTTCTTCCTTACTATGCCGCAAAGGTGCCCTATGTATTTGACATGGCGTTCCACAGGCCCCTGCCGGAAATAAGCGTAGAAAGAATAGAAAAAATGCTTAGCGCATATTGATTATGAAACGTATATTATCCATTCTGATTCCTTTTCTTGTGCTCGCAGACTGTTCGTCCGCTCCCAAAGACAGGACCATTGCATTTGAAGGCATAGAGAACGCCCGCGAACTTGGCGGCCTGGTGATGCAGGACGGCCGTGCCATCCGTCCCGGCAAACTTGTGCGCACCGCAGAACTCTCCAAGGCCACGGACGCCGATGTAGCCCTCCTCAAAAAACGTTTCGGCCTCACCGATGTCTTTGATTTCCGCTTTGAGGCCGAACGCAGCAAAGCCATGGACCGTGAAATCGAGGGCGTCAAAAACACCTGGCTGTCAACGCTTCCGGAGAAGTTTGTGGCCGCCTTTGCATCAGGCCGCGCAGACACTACGGTGGTGAAGTCCCGGAGCCTGATGGAAACATTGTCGGAATACGCTTTCAACCCCAAGGCCCAGGAGATGGCCCAGAAACTTTATCCGGCCATCGTGATGGATACAACGTCGCAGAAACGCTACGGGGAGTTCCTCCGTGGAGTGCTGTCCTCCAAAGGCGGTGCGCTTTGGCACTGCTCCCAGGGCAAGGACCGTTGCGGATGGGGCTCCGCCTTTGTGCTTGCGGCCCTTGGTGCCAGCCGTGAAACCATAGTGGAGGACTTCGCGCTTTCCAACGTCTCCTACGCTCCCGCCGTGGAGGCCATTTCGGCCAAAACCCAGGAGAAAGGCGGTGGAGAGGCCGAAGTCTCCTTCATCCGTGCCATGATTGGGGTGAGCGTGGAGAACTTCGAGAGCACTCTGGACCTCATTGATTCCCGCTATGGCTCCCTCCAGGCCTATCTGGAAGAGGCTCTTGGCTTCAGTGCCGAAGAACAGGAAAGCATGAAGCGGAAGTATCTGCGATAGTTATAAAAAAAGCAGTATCTTTGCCACCATTATGGCAATATGGATTGTACTTCCCATACTTACCCTTCTGATGTTCGACCTCGGGCTTACGCTCAGGCTTGAGGATTTCGGGAAAGTTTTCAGTAAACCCTGGCCGTTAGGTATAGCCCTATTCGGCCAGCTTTTGCTTTTACCGGCCATCGCCCTTGGGCTGGCCTATGCGTTCAAACTGCCGCCGGTGTTTTTCATCGGCCTTGTGCTTATTGCGTGCTGCCCCGGCGGAAGCTCCTCCAACGTGTTTTCCAAGCTGGCGGGCGGGGATGTGGCGCTTTCCGTCACCCTCACGGCAATAAGCAGCATTGTCACGCTGTTTACCATTCCGGTTATCATGAGCTGGGCGACGGCCCTGGTAGGGGAGAGCGTGGGTATTACCCTCCCGGTTGGGAATCTCATCAAGCAGAACCTTGTCCTCATGCTCCTTCCCGTAGTGCTTGGAATTGCGCTTCACTATGCCTGGCCCAAGGGGGCCGAAAAAACCGACAAGGTGCTTGGGAAACTGGCGTTTCCGCTTCTTCTTGTGCTTGTGACGGTGTTTTACATCCAGCATCACAGGACAATCCTTGCGAATATCGGCATTCTTGGCCTCTGCGTCACCGCCCTTATCCTTGTTGCAATCACTGGCTCCTCTCTGCTTTCCAGGCTTGTGAAAACCGGGGAGAAGCAGCGCCGGACGGTTGTCATTGAGGTTGGTATGCAAAATGCCGCCCAGGCTATAGCCATAGCCTCCAGCCCGCTGGTTTTTGGCAACGACGAAATGGCCATCCCGGCCATCCTCTACTCCCTCATGATGAACGTAGTGCTCCTGATATATGTCTGGATTGTAAGGAGAAAGGACAGGAAGGCATGAAATCAATAGAAGTAGTTGCCGCGATAATTCAAGACGGAGACCGCATTTTTGCGACTCAACGCGGGTATGGAGATTTCAAGGACTGGTGGGAGTTCCCGGGCGGAAAAATGGAAGCCGGAGAAACCCCGGAAGAGGCCCTTGTAAGGGAAATTAGGGAAGAACTTTCGGCCGATATTAGGGTAGGGAAGTTGCTACACACCGTTGAGTGGGATTATCCTGAGTTCCACCTGACAATGCACTGTTTCATGTGCGCCCTTCTCCACGATGCCCTGCATCTCAATGAGCATGAGGCCGCAAAATGGCTGGACCGGTCTTCGCTGTACTCTGTCAAATGGCTGCCGGCAGACGAGATTCTGCGGCCAATGATTGAAAAGGAACTGGCTTGTTCCCGGTAGTTTGATTATCTGCCGAATTATCAGTATCTTCGTGCCAAAACATTGGATATGAATATAGACGGCATTCTCCCCGTGGCAAAACGCCACCTCCTTCTTGCCAACGCCATAGTCTGGGGCGCTCCCGGCGTGAAGATTCTGGTCACGGGCATCCAGTCCTACCTTGCAATTTGGCCCTCCAAGCATATTGTCTGGCTGGCCCTTGGAACCATCATTGTTCTGGCGGGGTTCATCTTCATGTTCTCCCGGATAGTTGAGCGCTATTCGGCCCGGATTCTTACCTTCCCGGAAAAGAAGAAATC
>JAFVDC010000067.1 GCA_017478685.1 Bacteroidales bacterium
GTGGGCGGGACCGTTTTTTTGCACTCGCAGCCTGTAAGAAGGGCCGCCAAAACAGCGGCTATTGCAATGCCGAAAAATCTTTTCATTTTCAATGTGTTTTTCGGCAACAAATATAGCAAATTATTCTTGACTGCTTTGCTTCCACAGTGTGGGCGTGGGGCCGGTTTTGGCCTTGAAGGTGCGGAAGAAGGACTTCTCTGAGGAGAAGCCGGATTCTTCGGCTACATTTGTCAGGAGCATCTGGGGGTTCTCCCTCATTAGCTTCTGGGCGTAGGCTATGCGGTAACCGGCAACGAGGTCCGAGAAGGTGGTGCCGCCCTGGCTGTTGACGGTGGCCGTAATGTATGTGGTGTTGGTGCCAAGTTCCTGGGCCAGAGTGGCTTTGGTGAGGTCTTTGCGGCGGAACCACTCCTCTTTTTCAAGGAGGGTGGTGATCCTGGACATAAGGTCCGGGGACGGGGCCTCTTCTTCGGCGGGAACTTCCTCATTTTGAACGGGTTTTCTCCTTAGAGTAAGGCCGATGAAAACGCCGATGAGGATGGCCACAAGAAGGAGCCACCACCAGTTGAAGCCGCCGGCAGCTTCGGCCGAAGATTCTCCTAAAATGAGAAGCCTTGTTTCTCCAAGGGTGTGGAAGTTGTCCTTTTCCCTGCCGCCTGCAATGAGGATGTTTCCGGAGGGGGTGAGGACTATGGACGCCTCTTTTTTGTCCGGATTGGAGCCTTCGGCATAGAAGACTTTGAGGCTGGACTTCCCGCCGTCAAGGGAGGGGTTGTAGTCTATTTCAAGGAGGATGTCCGTACCGGGCTGCGCAAAGCCATACTGGTAAGCTTTTCTGGCAGAGCGGTTTACGACAAACGAAGGCGACCACTTTATGGGAGAGCCGTCCGGCATGGCCACGGGAATGGGGGCGCCGGTTTCAAGGAGGGAAAAGTCTTCTCCGCGTATTTTCAGGATGCCGGGAAGGGAGTCGGTTTTGCTGATGGCGGGAACAAGGTAGGTGTAGTCCCCTATTGTGGACACGCCGGATACGGCGCCGCCCATGTTGCCATAGGGCTGCCAATCCTCAAGGATTTGCGGGAAGAAAGGCTCTCCCCTGAGGCGGTCTACCGTGACACTCTCCGTGCGGTTACCGTGGATGTCCACTGCGCCGAAAATAATGGCATTGCCGGGGGCCGACTGCAGGATATACGGCTGGCACCTGTCTTCAGTCACGGGTTTTTCGGCACGGAATTCCCCGCCCCTTACGTACACCTCGATGGCGTCGGAGCTGTACCAGTTTCCGGACACCACAACGGTGTCTCCGGGCATTACAAGGGCCGAAGAATATGCCCTGGGACGGTCCAGGATGCCAACCGGCTCCATGCGGTGCTCTGCAGGGATGTAGCGTTCCACGCCCCAGCTTCGGCCTATGCCGAAGGGTTCGGCCGAACCGCCGCCCACAAGCACGGAGCCGTCCTGAAGGATAGCCGTAAAGGCGCCGTCGTGGGTGTAGTTCATGGATATCTCATGCCACTCCTTGCCGTCGAAGTATTCGGCGGTTTCGGCCGGAATGAAACCTGTGGTGTGGCCGCCTACGGCAAGGATTTCGTTATTTTCAAGCAGCACCAGGGAAGGCACGGACCTTGGTGTGTTAAGGGAGGGAAGCTCCCGCACGCCGGCTTTCACAAAGGGGACTTCCTGCCCGGAGGCCGAAACCGGCACGAGCAGGAGAATCGCGACTATATAAATAATTATGCGGGGCATATTTCTTCCCAAAGATAAGGATTTTAACGGTAATACCTAGCGCTTGTAGAACCAGGGGGTAAGGCCGACTGCAGCGCCAAAGGCTTCCTTGCCGTCCGGGCTAACGCAAAGATCGAAGTTGCAAAGATCCATTGCTTCATCGTGCAGCTGCTGCCCTGCTCTCCAGATAACGGCTTCAAAGGTGTGGTCATCATCACTCGCCTCATGACCCATTGCCTTAAGCTCGTTTACGGTGTACCAGGTATAACCATTGAGTTCAAACGTTTCAGGGTTCATGCCAGGGGCGGCGTCAGGCCCGTCACCCCAGGCATTCCAGCCGAAAGACCAATTGTATGAATCTACGTGATTTATATATTTTGCGGCCCAGATGTGGTTGTCGTCTGCTTCTATGTGCATTTTGCCGTCATTGAGAGTGAATGTTCCCTGGATATGGTAACCCCACATGGGAACATACAGGTCAATGTTGTTTCCGGACACCAGAAGGCAAAGCCTGTAATCGGCATCTTCCGTATACTGGGCGGGCTTGACTCCGGAGTGAGGTGCGTCCCAGCGGCCGTCTCCAAGGGTGCCGGAATCCACCTTTGCGCCTTCTTTCCTGAAACTTTCATAGCGTACCATGTCATCCATTTCGGTAATGAGCACCAGCCAGGCTTTTCCGCCGATAAGGCGCGTCTTGAGAGTGGCCGATTCACCGGAAGCTGTGATGGTGATTGTGTTGTCGGCTTCATTGTAGGACCATGTTCCGGAAGCGCTTTCTCCCCAATTCACCTGCGTGCAAGTGCCGTCTGCATTGAAGACCGTCTTGTATTCCTCGTCGGCAATCCAGGTGCCCACGAAATCGGCCGAAGTGATTTTTTCTTCTACTACGGGATTTGTCCCTTGATCGGGGTTGGAAGGGTCTCCGTTGGAGGGGTTTGTCTTGCCGCAGCCGGCAAAGAGTAGTGCAGCACATGCGATAGCTGCAAATAAATGATTCTTAGACATAACAGTGTTATTTTAATAGTATTCTATTTCCCTGCTCAGACTGCCGTCTTTAACCTCGCTGTCCGGGCCGTCGAAGGCAATCATATATTTGGTTTTGTAGGATATCCAGTTGCCGTGGGAGTCGTATTCGAATTCCCAGGTGGTGGGGCGGGTCCAGCCGTTCTCGGAGCCCTCCTCTCCGTTGAAACGTTCCTGCATTTCAATGAGGTCTCCGTACTCATTGTATTTGTATGTTTCCCAATAGTCAAAGACCACGAAGGAGTCGTGGGGTTCTCCGGGCGGGCATTCCCACTTGGTGGTGCAGATATAGCGCTTCTCGCTGGTGTCAAACTGAGTTATGCCGTCCATTCCTTCTATCCTGAGCGGCATGCCGTTGTCGCGCCACTCCATTGCGGTGATCTTATAGAAAATTCTGCCGTCGGCTCCAATTTCTCCGGAGTAAGGATAGTTGTTCTTATAAACAATCGGCCCAAAAGTAATACTCCAATCCGGCTCCTCTGTCAGATTCTCTCCCGTTTCCGGGTCTGCATTATAATGATCATTTACATACTCCATATTACCGTCGGCGTTGAACCGGAAGTAGCAGTCCGTGACATCCAGACTGCTATTTACCTTTGTACCACGGACAATATGGATGGCCGAAAGGTCTTTCATTATGAGGGCATTGCCGTTCACTTCCACGCTATGCTCCGAGAAAGACTCCGGAGTTATGTGGCGGAATGCATAAAAACTGGAGAAAGGAGAATCGTCAGGGCGCACCCAAACGTATTTTCCGGGGTTGTTATACTCGTATGTCCAGGTTTCAAGGCTGGCCCACTGGTCGAATTCGTCGCTGCCGGGCTCTGTGCTGCGGCCGTAAATCTTCTTGACAAGACGGCCGGTTTCGTCGTAGTAATACTTCTCCATCCATTCTCCGCGGGAGTCATTAACGTCACGGATTTCCGTAAGGTTTCCGGCTTCGTTGTACTTGTATACCCTGGAGCTGGAAGAAAGGGTCCAGCTTTTGACGGGGCCCCTGAGACCGGCCCTTTCCCTGTCTGAGCGCTCCCAGTAGTTGGTTTCGTACCAAGGTTCGGGGGAAAAGTCCGGGGTGTCTACAGTGCCGGGGTTGTCGCCTGTGCCGGGGTTGTCGCCTGTGCCAGGATTGTCCCCGCTGCCGCCGGGGGTCTGGCCCTGCTGCTCATTTGGGGTCCCGTTATTGGAGGGTTGCTCGGCCGGGTTGCAGGCAATAATTGCCATGGCCGAAAGTAGCAGAATTGTCTTTTTCATGTCACCCGTTTTAATATACCTGTGACAAAAATAGCCACCACAACAGTTTTCGCAGTGACAATAGGAATAAAACGGACTGACAAAACAATAATTGTCATCCGTTATTGGATAAAACCGCTACTTGAGCCAGGAGGAGATGGACTGCGCCTTGACGAAGAACCAGTTTGACGGCCCGTCTTCCAAGAGACGGTATTCGGGGTGATTGCCCCAGGAGGCGGGTTCGTCACGAAGCGCTGCATCCTCACCTGTGTCGTTGTCTATGAACGGAACTTTTGGACGTGATCCGATCGTTGCCGGGAGGAATAATAGTTTAGTGGCGGTTATAATACTGATATTTAAGTGTTTACAAAGAAGCCTAGTAGAATTAATTCTAGTAGGCTTCTCTATAAACGCCTCATTCACAGGTGTTTAGCTGCCACCGCGGGTGGAGAAATATGGAGGGGAATTAGCGGCGCCTGAGGAGCCACAGCCCAGCCATGGTGAAAATGGCGTTGAGGGGAAGGATCTCGTAGGAAAAATGGTAGCCGCCAAACCAGGCTACGGAGTTGAGATCCAGAACAAGGCAAAGCGCGGGAGCAAGGACTGCCACAAGGGGCACCCAGCGGTCACGGACCTTGGCCTTGCACATGAGGCCGAAGGCGAAAAGGCCCAGGATGGGGCCGTAGGTATAGCTTGCGAGCCTGTACACGGCATCTATCACGCTGGTGGAATTAAGGGCCGAAAACACCAGTATGCACACGGCCATGAGGGCGGCCATGCATGTGTGGACAAGTGTTCTACGGTTATCGTTCCCCAGTATGTCCACGGAGAATGACGTGGTAAGGGCGGTAAGGGCGGAGCCTCCGGCGGGGAACCCTGCCATTACAAGGCCGATGATGAAAAGTGCCGCCACAAGCCCTCCAGCGGGCATCAGGCCGCTCCAGGCCACCGTGGGGAACAATTCATCTGAGCGTTCCACGGAAAGATTATGAAGCCCGGCAAACTGGTATAGGTAAACGCCCAGAAGGAGGAACAGTGCTATCACCACGGTTTGCAGAAGGGATGATACTATGAGGTTTTTCTGGGAGTCCCGCACATTCTTGCAGGCAAGTGTGCGCTGCATCATGTCCTGGTCCAGGCCGGTGGTGCCCACAACCACAAAAAGGCCGCCCAGAAGTTGTTTCCAGAAGAACTGCGGATGGTTGATGTCGTCGAAGTAAAACACTCTCATAAGGCCAGTATCGGGCTTCCCTACCTCCCGGCCTATAAGAACCAGGCAAAGTACCACCGCAAGCAGCATGGCGAGGGTTTTGACTATGTCCAGGCCTATCACGGCCTTAACCCCGCCGCGGACAGTGTAGAGCCACTCCAGGAACACCACCACAAGCACCGTTACCCAGAACGGAATGCCTATGGGGCCTGTAAGGAGCAGCTGGAGCGTTGCAATCATTAGGAACAGCCTCACGGATGCTCCCAGCATTTTGGATACAAAGAAGAACCACGCACCGGTTTTGTGGGCCGAAACCCCAAAGCGTTTGTCAAGGTATTCGTACACGGACACTACGCCAAGACGGAAGTACAGCGGGGTGAGCACAAAGGCTATGACAAGGTATCCCAGAAAGAAGCCGAGGCACATCTGGAGATACCCGAAGCCGATGTTCCCCACCATTCCCGGCACGGACACGAAAGTGACGCCGGACAGGCACGAGCCTATCATGGCAATGGCCACTTTCCACCATGCGGTGGAGCGGCTTCCGTAAAAGTCTTTATTCCCCGCCATCAATATTGTTCTTATGGGACCTGCCGATAGGAAGGACTTTGTCCACTCCCAGCAGTTTTACGCTCACCGCCGTACGCTTTTCTATCCTCCAGAGAGGAACTATATATGAACGGTGAATGCGCACGAATTTACCCTCCGGAAGGTCTTCCAGAAGGGCTTTGAGGGGTTTTTGGGTAACTACGTCCTCGCGGTGGTCAAGGTGGAAGCAGGCGTAGTTGTTGCGGCCTTCTATGTACTGGATTGTACTTACGGGGATATGGACTGTCTTGTATTCGGATTTTACAAGGATGTCGTCGTCTTTCACCACTTCCTCCGCCCTTGTGCGCACGGCTTCTTCGCTTTCCTGGACGGCGTCGTCGGCATCTTTAACGGCCGTGAGGCGGCTCACATATGCCGAAAGCATGCCTACCGGTATGGAGTAGGAGACCACGGCGATAAGGAGGATCCACATGGCCCTGATATGAGGCGCCGTTCCGGTTCCGTACTCCGGATTGCGGGGGAAATCCACCGGCGTGAGGGACATCAGGAAGGTGGCGGCGGCAATAAGGAAAAGGGCTCCCAGCACCGTCAGATAGCCTTTGGGGCCATCAAGAAGCACCGGGCCGAGTCCTTTTCGGCCCAGGAAAAAGACAAGGTACAGCCAGCCTATGTAAAGGAGGACATAGCCGGAATGCCACTGCACCCAGTCTCCTATGGGAAAGAGAAACATCATCATCGGCATCAAAAAGACGCCGAAGATGATGTCTATCCAGTGTATCGCCTTCACGGTTTAGAATTCGTAGCCGGCAAATTCGATGTCCTTGGCGGCCCTTTCCTTAAGGTCGTTGTTGCGGAAGGCCCTTTCGAGGTTCTTCTTAACGCCTTCGGCATCTCCCTGACGGGCGCTCACGATGGCCTTGAGGTACCATACCTTGGGATCTCCGCAGTGTGCGGTCTTGAGGGCGGTGTCAAGCTGGTCTGTGAGGATGTATGCGAGGACGCTGTTGTGGCAGCAGCCCTTGGGGTCCTTGAGCACCTGGACGGCTTCGTCGTACTGGCCGGTGAGGATGAGGACGGTGCCGAGGTTGGCCTTGGCCTCATCTGTGGTGGACTTGCGGAAGCAGTCTTCTGCGGTAGCGAGGTCGTCTTTACGGAGTGCGAGCACGCCGATTGCGTTGACAACGTCTTCGTCACCGCTCTTTACCTTTGCGAGTTCGGCTTCGGCCTTGCTGTTCTTGCCCTGATTGAGGTAGAGGACTGCAAGGTTGTACTGGGCACGGTCTGAGCCGAATTTGTCGATGGCCTTGCGGTAGATCTTTTCCTTCTGGGCGTCGTCCTTTACAACGGAGGCAACCCTAAGGAGGGCTTCTTCGTCAAGGACGGATTCGTTGTTCTCAAGGAGTTCCACCAGTTCTTCGTTGGTGTAGTTCTTATATTCCACGTTTGCGATGAGGCGGGCGCGGCGGAGTTCAGGCAGGACCTCGCCTTTGAGGGCGGTGTACACCTGGGACATGTTCTTGATTTCGTTTTCACGGACTGCGGGATCCGAGTACATGGAAAGGACGCGGAGGATGAGTTCCTTGTCTTCGATGTTGCTTTCCGAGACAAGCTGCTGGAAGCCTTCCCAGTCTTCACCGACGCTCTTTACCTCGGGGGCTGCGGCGCCCTTGTCCTTGGTAACCTTGTTCCAGGCCTTGAGGGCGCTGTCTCCGCGGTTGCCGGAGAGCTTGTTGTTGAGGTCTGCGCCGCCTTCGGGGGAGGCGTAGGCAACAATTTCAGTGCTGGTGATGGTGGAGCGTTCGTCGGCCTGGACAGCCTCGAGGGCGGCCACGAAGTCTTTCACGGAGTTGCCCTTAAGCTCTGAGGAACGGACGTCGGAGCTGTTTACAAGGTACTTGATCTGGCCTTCCGTGGTGCTGGAGAGGGTTTCCTGGTAGTTGTCGGCCTTGTAGGCGACGTTGCCGGCACGCTTTACGAGCATGTAGGTGGTATTGGCGCCGTCTGCCACTTTCTTGGAGGGAAGGTCTATGGACTTCTTGCCGGCGATTACTTTGCCGCGAAGCTCAAGATAGCTCTTCTCCATGCCCTCAACGTAGTCGAAGTGCACTTTTTCAGTTACTTTCTGGCCGTCGGAGGAAACTACCTTGTAGTTGTCCTTCACGCTTTCTCCCTGATACTTGAAGGGCTTCATGGCAGCCTCGCCGCCTTCATAAACGATGACGGGAGTGACCTCCAGGATAACCTTGGAGTTGAAGTAGTCCTTGGGGTAGGTTACGGAAACGGTGGCATCAATGGCGCCATTCACCACCTCAAGTACCTGAGGGGTGCATTCTACCGTTACGTTTTCGGCCATCTTGGCCATTTTTTCCGGGGATGCGCAGGATGCCAGGATGGCTGCTGCAGCAAGAAAAACTGAAATCTTTTTCATATGGATACTGTGGTTTTTGTTCCGATTTCACAAATATAATAAAAAAACGGCGTGCCGCAAAGCACACCGTTTTAATTTCTTCAGGAAAAAATTACTGCTCAGGATTCTCTTCGGGGTTCTCCTGGGTTACGGGGAACTCTGCTGCGGCAGCTTCCTGCTGGGCGTCGGCCTGGTTCATGATCTCCGAGCTGATGGAATCGTTGGCGCCACGCTGGGTGCCTCCACGGCCCACGAACACGGTGATGATGGAGAGAACCAGAATGAAGGCTACAAGGTACCAGGTGGCCTTTTCAAGGATGGTTGCTGTCTGGCGTACGCCAAGAGCCTGGTTTGCGGATGTGAAGTTGGTTGCGAGACCGCCGTCCTTGCCGTTCTGAAGGAGGACGACTGCAATTAAAAGGATGGCTGCAATGATAATGAGGACAACCAAAACTGTAAATGCTGCGTTCATATGTTGTTACTTTTTATGTCAGATTGTCAATAAGGGATGCAAAGTAAGCACTTTTTTCCGGAAATTCCAAAATCAGGCGGGAATAAATGCGTCTTGCCTCCTGGGTGCGCCCCTGTTCGGCAAAAATCCTTGCAAGAGTTTCTGTTGCAAAGTTCTCCGCGATGTCAGAGGTGTCGGTGTCGTCGTCTGCGGTGGTGGAGGACTTGAAGGCGAACCTGGAGAAGATGTTGTCCCCGTTTTCCTTTACGTTGTCGTACTGTGCCTGGGAGAAGTAGTCTCCGCCCACAACCCTTACCTGATGCTCTCCTTCCGGGCTGGCCGAAGAGGGCTCCAGGAAGGACGCCAGGAGCGCGCCAAGGTCTTTGTCGGAGAAGTCCGAACTGGCCCTCCGGCGGGCAAGGCGTGCCATCACAAGGCGGTTGGAAACGTACAGGGCGCCGTCGGCGTACTGCTTCTCTCCCCAGCTGTCGCCTCCAAGCTTGGACATCCTTCGGCCAAGCTCCACATGCGCAGCCCCATACCAGGGGTACAGGTTCACTACGCCCGTGAGTTCGTCAAGCGTAAGGGTGCGGAGGTCTATGTATGAAGAACTTACCATTGGGCCACTGTTGCATTGAATATGTCTTCCACCAGCTTTTCAATTATGGTCTCGCAGAGACCGGACTCCACGGCGTCCAGGGACAGGGTGGCGTCAAAGTCTTCGTAGGCCGAAAAGTTGTTGGAGACGTCGTCTTCGGGGTATTTCTTGTTGGAGAACTCTATCTTCACCGTCACGGTGAGGCGGTTTTGGGACGCCATTTCGTTGGCGGTGACGGCGGTTGCCTTTACGTCGTAGCCGGTGACGGTGCACACAAGTTCAAGGTCTCCGTCTACATCCACTTCCTCCAGGCTGGTGAGCTTGCGGTATTTCTCCTTGAGGGCCTCGGTGAGGTCGTTGGCAAGGGAAGGGTTCACCCGCAGGGCCGTGTATTCCACATAGGGGATGGTGATTGTTTTTACATCCGGCTGTATGGAAGTGCCTGAGAAAGAGTAAATTCCACAGGAGGACACAAGACATCCGACGAGGCCGGCAATGACAATGTATGAAAACAGTTTTCTCATTTCTTGCGGTATTCTTCCGGGAGTTTACGATAAAGGGTGCGCTCGCTCATGCCAAGTTCCTCGGCGGCCTTCTTGCGGTTGCCATGGTACTTTTCCAGCGCCTGGCGGATAAGTTCCTCTTCCGTGCGGCGAACACTCAGGGAATGTTCCACGGGAGTTTCGGCCTGCGGCTGAAAATCTTCCTGCTCCTGCCATTCGGCCTCTTCCTCCACTGCGGGCTCGGGCTGATGGACGGGGAGTTCCCGGCGGTCCAGACGGGCCTTGAGGGCATCCACTTCCTGTTTTATGTCAAGGATGGCCTTGAAGATGGCCTGGCGCTCTTCGGCATTGAAGGCGCTGCCCTGGGAGGTTTGCCGGCTGGCCGAAGAGGCGTCGTAGAGCACCGGGATGGGCTCGCCTTCCTCAAGGGGCATGAAGGGCTGCAATTCTGCGGCCGAAAGTTCAATGCGCTGGAGGGTGGGGGTGACCTTTGTGGACAGCTGGGCGGTGAGGGACTGGGTGAAGCCCTGGAGCTGGCGGATGTTTCCGGGCCAGCGGTACTGCTCCAGAAGCCTTATGGCGTCCGGTTTCAGGCTTATCTTGCACATTCCGTTTACCTCGGAGAAGTCCGATGTGAATTTGCGGAAGAGAAGATAAATGTCTCCGTGGCGGTCCCTCAGGGGAGGGATGCGGATTTGTGCGGCCGAAAGGCGGAAATAGAGGTCTTCCCTGAATTTTCCGCGCTTGACGGCCTCGTAGAGGTGGACGTTTGTTGCCGCCACTATCCTCACGTCCGTGTGCTCCACCTTGTTGGAACCCACCTTCCTGTATTCCCCGCTTTGGAGAACGCGAAGGAGGAGAGCTTGGCTCTCAAGTGGGAGTTCGGCTATCTCGTCAAGGAAAAGGGTTCCGCCGTCGGACTCTTCAAAATAGCCCTTGCGGGTATCCGTTGCACCGGTAAAGGAGCCTTTGACATGGCCGAAAAGCTCTGAATTCACAAGCTCTTTGGGAAGGGCGCCGCAGTTTACCACAAAGAAAGGTTTCTGCCTTCTTGGGGAAAACTGATGGATGATGCGGGCGAAGTTTTCCTTGCCCACACCACTTTCTCCCTGTATGAGAACACTGAGACCGGTGGGAGCGAACTTCACAGCGGTCTCAAGTGCGTCATTCAGAGCGGCATCATTACCTATGATGTCGTATTTGTTTTTTAAAGCCTGTAAATCCACTTTCTCTTAGCGGAGCTGGAAGATTACGGGGAAGGTGTAGGTAACCTTAACTGCGCGGTCACGCTGCTTTCCGGGTTTCCATTTGGGGGAGCTGGACACAACGCGGACAGCCTCCTTGTCAAGGGACTCGTCAACGCCACGGAGAACCTTCACGTTGGTTACGCGGCCGTCGGCCTCTACGGTGAACTGCAGGGTAACACGGCCCTGAACACCGTTTTCCTTTGCGATCTCAGGGTAGACAAGGCGGGAGTTGACCCACTTTGAGAACTCGTTGGCGTCTCCGCCGTTGAAGGAAGGCTTCTGCTCAACCAGCTGGAAAGGAATGGCTTCCTCTTCAACGGCTTCTTCCTCAACTTCGGCCTCCTGGTAGTCCATGATGTCAACGCCAAGGTTTGCGTCGTCTTCAGTGTTGATGAAGAGGTCGTCCTCGAGCTGGATGTCGTCTTCAACGATGTCGATCTGGTCCGAGAGGACGGGGATCTGGGGAGCCTCCGGCGGGGGCGGGGGAAGCTCGTTCTGGATTGCGATCATCTCCTCTTCTACAAGAACCTGGGTGGTGTCCTCGAGGACGGCCACGCTCTTTTCACGGGAAGAGAAGTTGAAAGCGAAATACACAATGCCAAGGGCGACCACCAGGCCGATCTCGGTGAGGAGCAGTCTCTTGTTTTCGAGGCTTGCTTTGGGTGATTTCTTAACTTCCATGACTGTATGATTTTAGTTGATATTTTTCTGATACAAAGGTAAGGACGATTATTTTGCAAAAAAAATTTTGCGCCCGCGAAAATCTCGCAGGCGCAGTTTTGCAAGTATTTGATTTTCAGGCGTTTAATTTTTTGGCGTTTTGAGAAAATCTCGCAAAGTTGTTGAATCACGTCGAAAACCCTTACTTTTTGGTTGTTTTCAACTATTTCTCCAAAACGGCCAATAGCAGTGCTCTGTGCGTTGTATCAGACTGCTTTATGCGCTCTTTAAGCCGATAAAGCCTGTTGTAAACATAGGGTTTGTCCTTCTCCAGAAGCGTGGAAATGGTGGTGGAAGAAAGCCCGGACGCCGTGAACATGTAAAGGAGATAATCCTCTTCTTTCCATGTAGGAAAAACCGCACGCAGCTTTGTCATGACGTCGTCGTATCGGGCGTTCAGGGACTGCTCCATCGACCGCTGGACGGAGGGGTCCGAGCGGAGTCCCTTGACAATGGCGTCCACCTCTTTCAGGATCCGTGGCTGGAGGTTTTCCGTACCTTCATATATATAGTACTGCTCGCAGAGCCGCTCCAGGGTCTCGAAGGATTTTTTGTCGGCCGAACGCTTGAGGTCTTCGGCCAGGGCGAGGAGGCGCTCCGACTCCTGACGCTGTTCCAGGAGCTGCTTCTCCAGCTGTGCCTTCCTGGCCCAGAAATACAGGACCAGGGTGGCAAGCACAGCGGTTATGAAAAGCAGCAGGGCGCCCATGAGCTGCTAGAGGTTACGGAGGAGGTTGGTGAGGGACACCTTCTTGTCAATCATGCTGCGAAGGTCCTCGATCTTCACGCGTTCCTGCTTCATGGTGTCGCGCTCGCGTACGGTCACGCAGCCGTCACTCAGGCTGTCGTGGTCAATTGTGACGCAGAAAGGCGTACCAATGGCATCCTGGCGGCGATAACGCTTGCCGATGGAGTCTTTTTCGTCGTACTGGTAGGAGAAGTAGTATTTGAGTTCATCCACAACCTTCTGGGCAAGCTCCGGCAGGCCATCCTTCTTCACAAGAGGCATTACGGCCACCTTGATGGGGGCAAGGGGAGCGGGAATGCGCATTACAACGCGTTCTTCGCCGTTTTCAAGCTGCTCCACGGTATAGGAGTGGGCAAGTACGGCAAGGCACATGCGGTCTACGCCGATGGAGGTCTCGATTACGTAAGGAGTGTAGGAGGTGTTTTCCTCGGGGTCGAAGTACTCGATCTTCTTGCCGGAGAACTTCTGGTGGTTTCCAAGGTCGAAGTTGGTGCGGCTGTGGATGCCCTCAAGTTCCTTGAAGCCGAAGGGGAAGTTGAACTCGATGTCCGTGGCGGCATTGGCATAGTGGGCCAGCTTCTCATGGTCATGGAAGCGGTAGTTTTCGGCACCCATACCAAGGTTTACATGCCATTTCATGCGGGTTTCCTTCCACTTTTTGAACCATTCCAGCTCTGTTCCGGGCTTGATGAAGAACTGCATTTCCATCTGCTCGAACTCCCTCATGCGGAAGATGAAC
>JAFVDC010000007.1 GCA_017478685.1 Bacteroidales bacterium
AGGTGCAGCGGCCTCTTCGGCGGCCTTTGCAGCGGCTTCGGCCTCTGCGGCAGCCTTCTTCTCTGCGATAGCCTTTGCACGAGCCTCGTTCACCTGGGCCTCAGCGGCCTTTGCAGCCTTAGCGGCAGCAATAGCCTGGTTCTTGAGTCCGGTCTTCTTGGCAGCGATCTTCTCATCCCTCTGGGCCTTCCAGGCGGCGAATTGTTCGTCGGCCTGAGCCTGGGTGAGAGCACCCTTTGCAACGCCCTCGGAGAGGTGCTTGCGGAGGAGGACACCCTCATAGGAGAGGATGCGGCGGGTAACCAGCGTGGGCTGGGCACCTACCTTGAGCCATGCAAGGGCCTTCTCACCGTCAAGGACGATGGTAGCGGGGTTGGTGTTGGGGTTGTAGGAGCCAAGGAGCTCGATGAACTTACCGTCGCGCGGTGTGCGGGAATCGGCCACAACAATGTGGAAGAATGCGAAATTCTTCTTTCCGTGGCGCTGGAGTCTGATCTTAACAGCCATTGTGAATCTGTTGATTTAAAATTAATATTGCGTATATCCCCCAACTCGTGAGGGACTGCAAAGGTAAGAATATTTTTTGGTCTTTTAAAATATTTGTGAAAGATGAAACGTTTTCCCGGCATCCTGCATCTTTAGTACGTATGAAAAGATTGATGACAATAGTCTCTGCCGCGCTTATTTCGGCCGGCAGCTTCATTTCCGCCGCCCAGGGGCAAAACGAGATAAGCGTGTACATGGGCGTCATGAATGCGGAATATACATCGGTAGACATAAACCGCAGGTACAACTACTACCGTGACCTCTATGCTCTCTATGAACCTAATTACGATATAGGCTGCTACCCCACCCTCACCATAGACTACAATCGCCGCGTGCTCAGTTGGATGTCCGCCGGGGTACAGGCCAACTGGGCGCTCATGCACGGTACGGGCAGATATGTGATGGAGAGCGCCCCTGAAACCAGCTTCAGGCAGCACATGGTTGCGGTGCTTCCCCAGGCAAAGTTTTACATCCCCGGCCCCAAACGCTTCAGGCCGTATGCCAAAGTAGGCTTGGGGATAGGTTTTTCCCTTGGAGACCAGGTGGTGGGAAAGCCTGTCACTTTCGCTTGGGACATAGCTCCAATCGGTTTTGAATGGGGCAGCAACACGGTTTACGCCATTTTTGAAGCCTCGTTCGGTAATGTGATTACCGGCATGAGGTTCGGCATCGGGTACAGATTCTAGGATTATGAGAAAGATTGTTTTTGCCATATTTGCGGTGGCCGCACTCAGCCTTGCCGGCTGCACCAAACGCTACAGTCCCAACGGCTATGAGATTGTAGGAGGCACGGAATACTACGCCATTCTCCCGGCCCAGGAATACCTGATGGCTATTGCCGACGACATGGTGACCGACGTTCTTGGAGAACTTGAAACCGCCCTCAAGGTGGAAGACCTTGGGAACTCCGCCAGCCTGAGGTTCGACATGGCCGAAGGAAGCATACTGGAAGAAGGCAAAACCTGGAAGGTCACGGGCAGCACAAGGGCCCTGAAGGGCATGACCATCAAAAACATAGGCTCAGATACCTGGGAAATGGCCTTTGACGGAGACTACAGCCTCAACGACTATGTGTATCCCGTGAGTTTCATAGCAAAGGCCAAGCGCGGCTCCCAGATCACAAACAACCACTACAACTGGGGCGTTACCATTAACGGAAATCGCACGGAAAGGGGCGGATACTCCTGCACATATTCATCAAAGAGCACCGTCCTGTACCAGTGCACCCAGGACAACAAAGTGGGCTGGAACGACGTAGAGGGCACTTATCTTCTTACCGTACTCCTTGACAATAAGCCTATTGACCTCTGGGCGCTGGAGTTCGACGGCATTCCCTCCGAGGCCATATTTTCAAGAGGCCTGTAAAAAAATCAAAAAAAATGTTGGGATTTGAAAAAAAGAATGTATCTTTGCAGTCCCAAACACTTGCGGGTGTGGTGAAATGGTAGACACGCCACTTTGAGGGGGTGGTGGGCGATGGCCCGTGGGAGTTCGACTCTCCCCACCCGCACAAAACGAGCAGCTGAGTTCAGCTGCTCGTTTTGTGCTTATATTCCTATCAGTGCATTTTTACCGGAAGAATTCTTCCGTCTGGAGAGAATTCAAGACGATCTATGCATACTACGCGGTGGTTGCCGTCAGTGTCTCCAAGCGGATGGCGGTGATATACAATCAGATATTCTCCTGTACGGATATTCTTTACAACGCTGTGGTGGCCAGCACCGGTTCCAACTTCCAGATCTGTTTCAAGGATAGTTTCTTCACGCACAAACGGGCCCAAAGGGCTGTCGGCAATAGCATAGGCCACTTTGTAATTATCTTTGCGCCACCTGCCTTCACTCCACATGAAATAGTATTTCCCACCCTTCAGGAGCATGAACGGCCCTTCAACATAACCTTCAGGGGTTACTTCCTTGAAGATATCACCGTCCTCAAACGGCAGAAGTGACTTGAAGTCAGGAGCCAACCGAACCAGATTGCAATGTTTCCAACCACCGTAGTACATGAGCCAGTAACCACTGGCGGGGTCCTGAAAGACAAACTGGTCTATGGGCTGAGCCCCGTTAACTATATCCTGGATGAGAGGCCTCCCCAACAGGTCATGAAACGGCCCAGAAGGTTTTTCCGACACTGCGACACCAATTCCTCCCACTTCTCCCTGATGCACATCATTGGCCGAGAAAAAGAGATAGTAAAGCCCGTCCTTCTTCACAATGGAAGGAGCCCACATAGCACGGCGAGCCCATGAAACTTCATCATTGGACAATATGCGAGGATGCTTCTCCCAATGAATCATGTCCGTTGTGGAAAAAGCATCCATATAAGTCTGGTCATCAAACGGAAGTGATGCCGTGGGATACACCCAGAGTGTGCGGCCGTCCACAAAACCTTCAGGGTCGGCATACCAGCCTTCAAACACGGGATTTGTCCAGGTGGCCGGCTTGCATGAAACAACCACAAGGATTCCAAAAAACAAAGGAAGGATACGTTTTATCATCTTTCTGTAAGCATTATTTCTTCTTCAAGTCTTATATCTCCGGACGAAGCCCCGGCTTTGACGAGATAACGCCCTGGAACCGTCACAAAACGGGAAAGGGTTTCATCATAATACCCGAGCCCGGAAATCGGGACCTCAAAACTGATCTTCAGGGACTCACCGGGGCGCAGGGATACCTTTTGGAAAGCCTTTAGTTCCTTTGCCGGGCGCTCATACGCTTCTCCCTCCCCGGCAGGCGGAGCACCTACATATAGCTGTACAATCTCTTTCCCCTCCCTTTGGCCGATATTCCTGACCACCAAGCCTACCCGAAGTTTCCCGCCCCGGAAAGAAGCCTTCATGCCGGAATACTCAAAGGCAGTATAAGAAAGCCCGTGACCGAAGGGATAGAGCGGCACTACTCCGGCACGGTCATACCAACGGTACCCCACGAATATGCCCTCGTCATAGTACACGTCCATCATGTGACCATCCTCCCTCTGAATGCCAGGATATGTGCGTTCATTTCCATAAAACGGAGTATCTTCCAGTGAAGACGGCCATGAGTACGGCAGTTTGCCAGACGGATTCACTTTCCCGGAGAGTACGGCACCAAGTGCAGACCCAGCTTCGCTTCCAAGATACCATGCCTGGACAATGGCAGCCGCCCTGTCATGCCAAGGCAACGCCACAGGATTCCCGGAAATGTTCACATACACCAGCGGAATGCCGGTACCAAGAAGCGCCTCCAGCACATCGTCCTGCCCGTAAGGCAGCCCGTAGGAGAGCCTGTCACGGCCTTCCCTGTCCTGGTTTCTGGACTTGTTGAGCCCGCCCACAAAAAGAATCACATCCGCTCTTTGAGCGGCGGCTACGGCATCAGATATCAATTGCTCCGGGGAACGGGCATCGGAAAGGTCCTGACCGGCGGAAACGCCCCAGTATACTTCCCCAATATCACCCACATAGCCACGCTCAAAGCGGACATCGGCCAATGGAAACGCTTTCTGAATACCCTCCAGTGGCGTTATCTCATACTTTGCCTTCAGGGAGGAGCTGCCGCCTCCTACGGCCATTTTCTTGATGGCATTCTCCCCCACTACAAGTACGGTCAAGGCATTCAAGGTATCCAGTGGAAGAATGCCGTTGTTCTCCAAAAGAACTATGCCTTCCTCCCCTACCCTACGAGCCATGGCGGAATGCTCCGGGCACACAAATCGGCCAAAGCCGCGGTCCGGACGCAAAGTTGTACGCTCATGAAGACGAAGAATCCGTGAAACCTGTGTATCCAGGACCTCCATAGGAATCTCCCCTGAAAGCAGTTTCTGTTTATAAGGCTCCGCAAAATGAAAAGCATTGTAATCAGTAGCGTCCGGGTTGTCCCGAAGGCCATCCGTACTGGTTCCCATCTCCACATCCAGACCGGCAGCCGCGGCATTTGAAGAATGGACGGCACCCCAATCGCTTACCACAACTCCGTCAAAGCCCCAGTCACGGCGCAGGATATCTGTCAGGAGGCGGGAATTTTCGCTGCAGTGCATGTCCCATATACGGTTGTATGCAGCCATTACACTCCACACACCTCCCTCCTGAACGGCCATCCGGAATGCCGGAAGATATATCTCCTGAAGTGCCCTGTCACTTAAGTGGACGTCCACCCTTGCACGGGCTTTTTCCTGGTTGTTCCGGGCAAAATGCTTAACGCAAGCCGCCACGCCTTTACTCTGGACTCCACGGATATAGGCCGATGCCATTCTACCGGACAGGAACGGGTCTTCACCCATATATTCAAAGTTTCTGCCGCAGGTAGGGATGCGCATTATGTTGACACCTGGTCCCAGAAGGACGTCTTTTCTCCGGTAAAGCGCTTCCTCGCCTAGGCATACGCCCATTTCAGTGGCCAGGGACTCATCCCAAGTGGCCGCCAGGCACGTAAGTGCGGGATAGGCGGTGCAGGAATCACTGGTCCAGCCAGCCTGGGCCCAGCTGTCCCAAAGCGCCTCTGCCCTGATGCCGTTGGGGCCGTCCGACCACCAAAGGTCCGGAATGCCCAAACGGGGAACGCCCGCAGAAGAAAAACGAGACTGGGCATGCGTGAGAGAGAGTTTCTCGTCCAGGGAAAGATCA
Source organism: Bacteroidales bacterium (assembly GCA_017478685.1). The sequence goes on from JAFVDC010000007.1 coordinate 5,150, forward strand.
AAAGAAGTCTCCCCTTTTTCACGGCAGCAGACAGCCAGCGCGAGGAAAGACAATACCGTCAAAAATCTTTTCATCTGTGATATTTTGTACCGACAAACGCAACGTCACTGAACTCCAGGGGATTCTGGCGGATTATCCAGTCAATGTAAGTCATAACCATATAGGCCGTAAGTTGATACCCGCCTGCTGTAAGGTGGCCGCCCATTGAATGTTCCTTAAGCATTCTTTGGTTATAATCCGGGAGTTCCTTCTCCAGATCCACCACATAAACATGGTCAAACATGGAGGCAATTTCCCTTACCACGGCGCTATAATCCTCATATGTATTTTCAAAAAAAGGCGGCATCGTGAGGACAAAGATGCGTGCTCGCGGCTCAATGAGCTTGATTCTCTGGATAATAGCCCCGTAATAACCTGCATACGTCTTGCCGTTGTGGGTTAAATCTTCCAGGCAGATGTCTTCTGAAGGACTTCCCAGAGGAATATGCGGGATGGGATTGAAGTATTTGTCATTCACACCAAGGGCAATCACATAAGCCTGCTTAGGGTCTTCCATAAAGACGGAGGAATGCCCGTCGGCGGTCCAGCCGCTCTGATTCTCATCTATGAAACGAAATGTCCAGGTATCTGTCCTGAGGCCACCCTTTGTCCAGTTAGTGCCCTCGGCACCCATAGCCCGCATCATGTACTGCGGCCAGGAATACTCAAAAAGGTCTTTCCAGCCGGTATTTCCATCGGCCTTGATATGCTCCATTTCTCCACTGGAGAGACTGTCACCGATGAACCCCCAATGACGGAATATGCCGCACAGGCCGGGAGTTTCCTTAATGGTGTCCAGCGGCCCAGGGACAGAAGAGACACAGGACAGCATACAAAAAAGAGCACACGCAAGGAAGGCAATTCGTTTCATGGGTCGGTTATTTTTTACAAATATAACTATTCTGCCAGACATTCTTCCTCATCCCAGTCATTTGTGGAGGTGGAGCCGTCAAGAACTCTGAAGGAGTAGTCGGCAATATCCATGAGGATGGGGAAATGGTCGGAGGGATTGGGAGTCTCCCCGGCCGATGAGTAATCTCCGGGGAAGCCTCCGCGAAGGACCTCGGCACGCTTTACACGCGAATAAACATCCGGGCTTACAAAGAAGTAGTCAATACGGGAACGGCCGTGGAACATAGTGGGCTGGAAAATACGGCCGTTGAAGCTGTACAGGACGTCGGTTAGCCCCTCTTCCACCGCCTTGTTATATACAGCATAAGAATTGGAATCTTCACTTGAATATTTATAAGCCGAATAACCGTTGAACGGGCTCACGGCATCCCTTTCCAGCGGGGAGTATGAATTGAAGTCCCCGGCAAAAATCCAATTATCCGTTACGGCCGGATAAGCCTTTGTGCTTCCATTCAGGATATAATTAAACTCCTCTAAACGCCTGGTCCCGTATGTTTCATAATCTTGGTCTGATGTGGGCTGCAAATGGAGTCCTACTATTTCGTATCCATGGGTACTCACATAAAGGGCGCCGTGTGCAGTTTTTGAATTGTCAAACGTTCCTTTCAGGGTTATCGCGGAAGAAGAGGTAATGACCACGGGATATCTGTCCTTGTTCACTATGGCCACATGACTATGCCCCCATCGGGCGGCTCTTGAAACCATTTTTGAACGGAAGAAAGATGCATTGTTCTTCTCGTCCTCACTCTTATTGAAGGGTTTGGCTTCACAAAGGACAAGCACATCCGGAGATACGCTCCTTACCCATGAGACAAAGTTGTCATAATTGTTGTCGTAATCATTCTCCATCCCATCGAGGACATTGTAGCTCACTATCCTGAAATTATTGGAGAAGGTCACTTCCAGCGGGGTAACGTTCCTGAGCTGGCTACGCTCCACATTGGTGGAAGAGGCTTTGCTCTTGGATATCATCACACCGCCGGCACTGTTGTAAAGAGAGATGGTATAAGGCGTAAGCGCCCCCGCCCGGACAGGTACTGAGAAAACACGCGTGGAAGAGCCTCCGGCCGGGAAAGTAATGCTGTAGTCATCGTTTCCGTAAACGCCGTCGTCCGATGAAAAAGTAAACTTTACCGCCGATGAAGGAATTCCTTTGATAGTAAAACGCATAACACCGCCCTCGTGTTTGAAAGAAAGAGGGCTGCCGGGAACGATATCGGCACTCATGACGGCGGGGGCGTAAGTATCCGACACATAATCCTGCGTGTCTGGCGGAGTGATACGGGGCTCGCTTACGCTATATGCGCCCTCCCACCAGGGATAGTAAGCCTTGCCCGACACGGTCTTGCCTCCCGGAACCGTCCCGGAGAAACTTGCCGATGTCTCCCCCGCCCCGCTCACAAGGTCAAAGGGTACAAAAGTGCCGTCGTCCAGGCCCACGGCAATGCGGTCTGTACCGCTCCACGTTATGACGCCTGTCTCAGAACTTACATCGGCCCTGGTAAGGGCTTCAAAACCGGCCTCAAGCGTCACGGTATATGATTGTTCCTCCGGACTGTCATCCGGCATAGGCTTACTCTGGCAGGACACTGAAAGCAACGCCATCAGCGCCAAACCTGCATATTTAATCCCATCCATCATTTTCTACTTTCATTGGTTCAGGGGAAGCGTTTACAAGAACCGGTTCCACAGGAAAAAGTTCAACTCTGAAGCACTGGGGCTCCGAATAGTCTTCTTTCATCGGGACTTGTTATTTAGGTATGTTCTCAAATCACTCCAAGTGTAATATGGCCCCGTGAATGGTTCCAGGCCGGATATAAGGGTTTCTTTCTCATTCAGGAGCAGTTTGACAAGGATTTTCTCACTGCCGTTACTGTAAAACACCATCTGGAGGTTGGAGGCCATGGGGATGCGTTCAAAGCTCGGCCACTCTCTCCAGGCCCCGTCCATCGGGACCACAGCCGTGTAGCCTTCCAAGCCGATGAGGGACAGCAGGGGGACCAGGCCGTTGTCATGGCCAAAGCGAAGGTCTGCCGCCACATCCGAGCCCGCTACTGCGGAAGTCGCCTGGTCCACAATGTGCCCCAGAAGGCCTTTTGCCTGAAACACAACCGAGTCATGGAACTCCATGCTGGGGCCGAGTTCTCCGTAAACGACGTCGGAATAAACGCTCCACTGTGCAAACAGCTCCTCCGGGGTAAAGAAGGAGAAAAGGCTGCTGTCGACCGGAAAATCCAGATCTTCCTCCTGGCAGCCGTAGATATAGATGCCTTTAAGCACCACCTGAATGCTGTCCGGCTTATAGCCGTCACGGAACAGCCTGCCCTGCATGGCGGAAGGCTCTATCCTTGCCTCCCTCCACTCCCTCTGCAAGGCGGAAACCTTGTCAAAACGTGCCTGCTGGTCTTCGCTTTCCTGACAGAGAAGGTCATAATACTGCCTCCCGAAATCTGTTGTCACTGTCCGTGCCGATGCACCAAGGCCTTCAAGGAAGGCGCGCATACTGGCCTGGCAGCGGGGGTAATGCGTAGCCACAGCCCTGACGCTGTCACGTCCCTCAAAAACCTCCGGGAAACGCGCAGCCATCCGCGTACCTATTCCATTGTGCTCCCATTTTCCACGGGCGGCAAGGTCTCCCACCTTACCCTCATGGGCATTATAAACCTCCAGCATACGGGACAGCACTTGCTCTCCACGCTCTGTAAGCATGCCCAGGGATGCCGCTTTCTCCAGCTCGTGGGGATAACACTTCCGGAGCATCTTTGGGGTGTGATACCGGGACCCGTGACGGCCGTAATGGCTGATATAAAAGGGCTTGTAACCATCCGGAGCAGGCGTATCAACCACCTTAAACGCCTCATAGGAATGATAGCATCCACCGGCGCGGGACGGCATTTCAGAGACGGCCTGTCTCAGCACTTCTTCCGAAGATGGTCCCCTCCCGCAGGCAAAGACGGCAAGAAGGGTGACCAGAACAATAGCAAACCGTCTCATTGTTCAAGCCATTTTAACTGAGGATAATCCCCGCTCAAATCCCAAACACCTGTATCCCAGCCCGCTTCTGCGGCTTTCGCGCTACAGCTTACACCGGAATCGGCACGCTTACCGTCGTAACGCTGGGTATTTGCCGTTGTGCAATCAGGATCATTCCCGGGAGTACGTGCGGCCGAGGCCTTTGTGTAGGAAAGGTCGTTACGGTACCAGCAATTGGTAACTGATGTGCTTCCGGCACCGCCGTTTGGATGAATCTGGCCAATTATCACGCCGTCAGTCTGCGTGCTGGTGTTAATTGTAATGCTGTTGTTCCAGGCAAGGAGCCCCGTAACATCCCAAACGGCGTCTCCCTTGTCAGAGCCGCCGATAAGGCCGCCAAGGGCATTATTGCTGCCATTATGGGTGTTTCCCACATCCATGACGGAGTAGGAGTTGCTCACCTTCACCGTGACGGCCGCGGAAATGTATCCTATCAAACCGCCGTAGTAGCCGTCATAAACGGTAAGTGTTCCTGCGGAATAGCAGTTTTCCAACGTAAGGTCATGGCCGCACTGGCCCACAAGACCTCCAAGCTGGGACATTCCGTTAACGGTTCCCCCGTTGTAATAGGACTCCTGGACGGTAATGGCTCCGGCCGATCCCCCTACGAGGCCGCCCAAAGCTTTCTGCCTGTTATTTGTGTAAGAAATGGAGACTGATGAAGCAGACTGTTTGATGCTGCCGTTAAGTTTTCCGGCAATTCCACCCACGAAAGCCTGCGGATTCTGCCCCGGAGTAGCCGGGGTCTTAAGGTCACCGGAAGCCTTACAGCCAGTTATCTCTATCACACCTCCCGATTCGCCTATAATTCCGCCAATTGACGAAAGTCCAAAGAGGGAGCCACCTGTAACAGTACATCCTTCTATGCTTGTTCCCGTTCCAGCAGAGTTACGGCCAACGATTCCTCCCAAATGTTTACTCTCCGATGCGGTTATGGAGAAGTCCGTCACCGTGCATTCCTTTATCAACCTTGTTGAGCCCCCGGTAGTAACGCCCACAATGCCGCCAAACCTGGTGGCCGGAGATGAGCCCGTGATTGTAAGTCCTGTCACATTGCAGCCGGAGACTGTGGTATTGTCTGCTATACGGCCTGCTATTGCCCCTGTTCCCTGGTCATTGTTGTCCTGTCCCTGGGTTACAGTAAGCGTGACATTATTTACATCCACATTGTCTATGGTACTGTTTATGGCATAATATGAGACAGTTGCCACACCGTTTTTGGAACTGCTCTGGACATCGTTTGAAAGGGTTACAGTATCAAAGACAAGGTCCTTGACCGTACATCCGTCCATATATCCGAAGAAACTGGCGCCGGTGGCCGCGCTTGAGAAGTTACTCAAAGTATGGCCATCACCGTCAAAACAGAATTTATAAGCATTTGAACTGCCGGTATTCACCATTGACCATTCGCCAACGCTGATATCTTCAATCAGCTTGAAATAAACAACTGCATCGCCTGACGGGACGAATCCGCTTGAAGACATTTTGGAATAGTGGATATTCTGAAGGTGCTCCAGCGTCTTTATCTCATAAGGGTCTGAATATGTGCCAGTTCCGCGCCAGAAGAGGGGTTCCTGGAGGTCCTGCGCATCAAGGCCGATTACCGTAACAACACCGCCACCAATCTGAAGGCCGCCTTCTGGGACAGTCTTGACTATCTGCTCCTCCTGCCCGCCGGGCCCGCCAAGGGTAACGGTGTACTCAGAGCCCTCCTGGAGGATAACCGGCACCGCAGAGACCATCATGTAGGCCGATACCTGTCTGGAGTCATCGGCCAGAGTAAGGTCTTCAAGGTCCAGGGAAAGCGTGGCGGCTTTGGGGCCATCGGCTTTGTTGGTAGTGGGGAAAATGGCCTCAGGCACCGTCAGGGACAGTTTCTCAAGGCTTTCAAACCTCTCCGGAAGGACAAAGGAGAATTTCACCACGCCATTCTCCGAGAAGCCGTCTCCGCCGAATATGAGGGAAGAGTAGGATGCGAGCCCTTTGAGCCTGGCTTCCCAGAAAAGGTGGGAAGTGGTGCCGTTGCCGCTCTGCTTCTGGCCAGTGTAGCTGCGGTTTTCCCAATCGGCCTCAGACTCGTAAGTTCCGGGATACAGCACGGTGAAACTGCTGCCGTTCACGGGGTTACCCTTGAAACCGGCCCTGGAAGGAGTCATTCCCTCCTCCACAATATCAAACTTCTCTGCACTTGTGCCGATAATCCTGAGGCAGTCTCCGGCCTCCCACGCCAGTGCCAGCCCGGGGGCGTCGGAAGCCTCCAGGGAGACTTTTGTCTGGACCGCGGAAGGAATCTCCGCGCTGATAAGGCCCGGGGCCGATGTATCTTCTATCTGCGGCAGTCCCGGCTCCTCTTCCGGCTCCTGAACCTCTTCCTCCGGCTCATTCACCGGCGGCAACTCCTGGCATGACCACAAAACCGCTGCCGCCGCTATCCACCAAACTAATACTCTTAATCTCATATTCATTGCACAAAAAAGCGATAAACAAAAACATCTGTTTACCGCTTTACATGCATCAAAATCACCGGCATTTAGCTTTCTTTGATTTGTTTATTCTGTTTGGATTCAACTTCCTTAATACTTTCAACAGAAGGAAGATCCTCAGGCATGGTACCGCCAATGTCTTCTATGGCTTTTCTAACCTTTCTCCCAACTTCATAATGAGCCATGTTTGCATTTGACTTCCCTTTTATATTCTCTTTCCTAATCTTTTCTTCTGCCTGTGTGGCCCTGAAAAGGTTGGCGGCAAGCTCTGTGCTTCCCATATGGTCCAGAATATTTTGTCCTTTCTTCAATCCCTTCTTTTTGTGGATTCCCTGCGCAGTCAGGCCATTATACAGTCCTTTATATCCGAAGTTTTGGAATACTGCATAATCCAGTGGCGTAACTACACCGGCATTATGCGCAGCATCAGCCAGCTGGGAATTATGCTTTCGCAATTCTTCCCTTAGGAACAGGCGCTTGCTCTCCTCGGATGTCAAAGCCTGGTACTCTTCCATCTGCTGGATTTCGGCGTACCTGGTCTGGATGGCAAAGTAAGTTTGGGCCTGGGCTATCTCCGGCTTACGGGGGTCTCCGTTTTGGGCGACCAGATAAC
>JAFVDC010000068.1 GCA_017478685.1 Bacteroidales bacterium
ACGGCAACAAGATCCAGGTCTTCTGCGAGAAGGATCCCGCAAACATCACCTGGGGTGCCCTTGGCGTAGACGTTGTTGTTGAATCCACCGGTTTCTTCCTCACCGCAGAGCTCGCAGAGGCTCACCTCAAGGCTGGTGCCAAGAAGGTTATCATGAGCGCTCCTTCAAAGGACAGCACTCCCATGTTCGTTTACGGTGTTAACCACAAGACCTACGCCGGCCAGAACATCATCTCCAACGCTTCCTGCACCACCAACTGCCTTGCTCCCCTTACCAAGGTCCTCAATGACAAGTTCGGTGTCGTCCGTGGCCTCATGACCACCGTTCACGCTGCAACCGCTACCCAGAAGACCGTTGACGGTCCTTCCAAGAAGGATTGGCGCGGTGGCCGTGGCATCCTTGAGAACATCATCCCTTCATCCACCGGCGCTGCAAAGGCTGTGGGTAAGGTTCTCCCTGAACTCAACGGCAAGCTCACCGGCATGTCCCTGCGTGTTCCCACCAGTGACGTCTCCTTCGTAGACCTCACCTGCGAACTTGCAAGGAAGCCTCCTATGAGGAAATCTGCGCTGCCATGAAGGAAGCCTCCGAAGGCGAACTCAAGGGCGTTCTCGGTTACACCAACGAGTCCGTGGTTTCCACAGACTTCCGTGGTTGCCCTCTTACCTCCATCTTCGACGAAAAAGCCGGTATCCAGCTCGACAAGACCTTCGTAAAGGTTTGCGCCTGGTACGACAACGAGTGGGGTTACAGCAACAAGGTTCTTGAAATGGCAAAGGTTATTATGAAATAAGCGCAAGCTTGTTTCAAAATGTTTTACATTAAGAAATAAGCTTTAGCTTGTTTATTTTTAGAGGTGGCCGATTTCGGTCACCTCTTTTTATTTGCTCGCACCCTAGCCTGGACCTGGTCCACGGTGTATTTGGACCTGGTCCACGGCCAGAGGGCAGCGAGTTACGCGAAAAACGCCATTTTCGTGTTAGTCGTTGACCAAATGGGCAGCGAACTGCGCAAAAACGCCCAAAAACGTGTTAGTCATTGCCCGCGGCGGGCTTCACGGCACGTGCGGCGCGGAGGGATGCGCCGGGGCCGCCGAGGAGCCGGCGGATTTCGGCATAGTCGGAGAGCATCCGGCCTTTGTAGGAGGAGTCAGTGAGAATGCGGTCAAGTTCCGCGTATAAATTGTCTGCGGTAAAGTAATCCTGAAGGAGCTCCCGGAAGGCGCTGCGGTCCAGGATGAGGTTTGCAAGGGAGATGAATTTTACCTTTATCATGCCTTTGAGCATGACGTAGGTGAGATATGCCATGCGGTAGCCTACAACCTGTGGGGTACCTATGAGCGCGGCTTCAAGAGATGCCGTTCCGGAATTTATCACCGCCGCCTGTGCGTGCCGAAGGGCGCCGTAGGTTTCTTCGAAGACAAGGTGCACGAAGTCCCGGCCGCCGGTATTGTAGTCCGATGCCGAACGGGAAGGCGCTCCGGCAACCACAAAGTGAGTTTGGGGATGGGCGGCGTGCCATTTGTCGGCGAGTTCCATGAAAACGGGCATCATGGACTTTATCTCATGGCCGCGGGAACCGGCTAGAAGGGTAATCCAGGTGGTGTCCGGAAGGCCCGTGCGCTCCAAAAAATCGGCCCGGGTTTCTGCCATGGCGGGGCTGTCCTCTATGGCGTCTATGAGCGGATTCCCAACATAAGTGACGGGAACGCCCTTGCTCTCGAAATACGGTATTTCAAAGGGGAAGACAATGATGAGCTTGTCTACGAAGGCCTTGAGCTTTGCAATTCGGCCTTCACGGGAGGCCCAGACCTTGGGTACTATATAATAGTGTACCTTGAAGCCTGCGTTGTGGGCAAATTCGGCAATCCTTAGGTTGAAGCCGGGATAGTCTATGAGAACCACCACGTCCGGCTTCCATTGAAGGATGTCTTCCTCACAGAACTTCACCTTTTTAAGGAGGGTGCGGGCGCTGAGGAGTATCTCCACAAAGCCAAGGACAGCGCCTTCACGGTAGTCTTTCACAAGGCCTTCTCCGCTCTCATGCTCCTTGTACACGGCATCCATGAGACCGCCGCCCCAGAAGCGGATTTCGGCCGAAGGGTCTTCGGCATAAATACCCTTCATGAGGTTGGACCCGTGAAGGTCTCCGGAAGCTTCGCCGGCTATGATGTAGTACTTCATTTTGTGAGCCTTTGGTACTCTTCCATATCTGTCATGAAGATATTGAGAGGCGCAACCGTCCCCAGCCCTGCTCAAGGAGGAGATGGTCTGCGGTGTCTGAATCAGGGTCGTCGTTCACAAAAGTTCCACGCATGAAAACCGCCTTTTCGCCTTCCTCAAGGTTCACGCGGTAGTGTTGCCAAAGGAAGGAGTCGTTGAGGGCGCCCAGGCTGCCTTCGTCCCAGGCCTCGAACTCCTTTATCCAGTGGCCAAGGCCCTGGCGGGCAATCTTCACGCCCTTGATGTCTTCAAGCGGAACCGCCGGGAAGTTGATGTTGTACATGAGCCCGGGACGGTTTTCCGGCCAGTTTTCCAGAAGCCTCCTCATTATTTCCGGAAGCATTGCCTGCACGGCCGAAAAATCTGCGTCCGGCCTGAAGTCGCACAGGGACACGCCCACGGCCTTGATGCCGTTGATGGCCGCTTCTTCGGCGGCCCCGAGGGTGGCGCTGTAATTGGCTGCCGTAGAGGCGTTTGTGCCATGATTGATGCCGGTGACCACAAGGTCCGGGTCACGGTTTTCGTATTTGAACTCAAGGCCGAATTTCACGCACGATGCCGGAGTGGCATCCAGGTACGTCCACTTGCCGGGGCCTTCTTCAGGAAGGTCCTTGTA
>JAFVDC010000069.1 GCA_017478685.1 Bacteroidales bacterium
AAGTCCTTGAAGTGGGCATGGAACTTGGCCTCCCTGAAGACCTTGTGAAGAAAACGCCGTCGGACGGCCTCTGCGGCAAAACCGACGAAGACAACCTGGGCTTCACCTATGCGGTTCTTGACAAGTACATCCGCACCGGCGTATGCGAGGACCCCGCCACCAAGGCCCTCATAGACCGCAAGCACGTGATGAACCTGTTCAAACTGAAGCCCATCCCTCACTTTGAGCCGGAAGTGTAGACTTCCGCTGACGCGGGAGTGATTATTTGGCGCGGGTGTAGACCTGTATAGGGCAGCCTTCGAAGTCGAAGTGTTCACGGAGCTTGTTCTCCAGGAAGCGCTTGTAGGGGTCTTTCACCCACTGGGGCAGGTTGCAGAAGAAAGCAAACTGCGGGGTGCGGGTGGGAAGCTGCGTCACGTACTTTATCTTGATGTACTTGCCCTTCCATGCCGGCGGCGGGTAGTTTTCGATTTCCGGCAGCATGGCATCGTTGAGGGCCGATGTAGGTATCTTTCGGCCCATATTCTCCGCAACATGCGCCGCGGCGTCCAGGACATCCAGGATGCGCTGCTTCTCAAGCACGGAGGTGAAGATGATGGGGATGTCGTTGAAGGGAGCCAGGCGGGCCTTGAGGTTTTCCGTGTACTCCTTCATGGTGTTCACGCCCTTTTCAAAGAGGTCCCATTTGTTCACCACTATCACGCAGCCCTTGCGGTTTTTCTGGATTACGTTGAAGATGTTCATGTCCTGCGCCTCCATGCCAAGGTTGGCGTCTATCATGAGGATGCAGACATCCGAGTGCTCAATTGTGCGCATGGCCCTCATGACGGAGTAGAACTCAAGGTCCTCGGTCACCTTTCCCCTTTTACGCATGCCGGCGGTATCCACAATCATGAATTCATGGCCGAACTTGTTGTAATAGGTGGAAATGGAGTCACGGGTGGTACCCGCCACCGGCGTAACGATGTTCCTCTCCTCCCCAAGAAGGGCGTTTGTGAGGGAACTCTTTCCAACGTTGGGGCGGCCCACGATGGCGATGTGCGGAAGGTCGGCGTGGTCGTCTTCGGCCGAATCTTCCTGAGGAAGTACACGAAGGACCTCGTCCAGAAGATCCCCGGTGCCGGAGCCGTTTGCGGCCGAAATGCTCCAGACCTCACCCAGCCCAAGACCGTAGAAGTCAAAGGCGTCGTACATCTTGTCTCCGGTATCCACCTTGTTCACGCAAAGGATGACGGGCTTTTTGCTGCGCCGGAGGATGTCGGCGATCTCACTGTCATAGTCCGTGATGCCGGTTGCGGCCTCGCACATGAAAAGTATGGCATCGGCCTCCTCTATGGCTATTGCCACCTGACGGCGGATGGCGCCCTCAAAGACGTCGTCTGAATTGCTGGTATATCCGCCGGTATCCACCACGGAGAACTCACGGCCGCACCATTCGCATTTGCCGTAATGGCGGTCACGGGTTACACCCGCGGTTTCGTCTACAATTGCCTGACGCATCCCGACCAGGCGGTTGAAAAGCGTCGATTTTCCTACGTTCGGTCTCCCGACTATCGCTACTAATGCCATAAATTAATGTTTTTCAAGTGTGTAAAGCCCGCATGACTTACATGCATCCGTGTATTCGCCGCTGCAGTGCTCCGGGGTTTTGCCGCCTCTTTTCTGCGCTGCCAGCATCTCAAGTTCCTCCTGTTTGGCGCACTTGATTCCCCTTTTTCTCATTTCCGGGTTGGTGGAAATTTCCCCGTCCGGGAAAGGACGGTGGAAGAAAAAGATGTTTACGCCAAGCAGGAGAACTGCCAGGCCCACAAAGACAAGTGCTGCCAGGAAGGTTTTCACTTTTACAGGGGGAATTCGGAGGAAATGGGCTGATAATTATATACGCGGAGTATCATCCTGGCGAAAGTTTCGGCCAGTGACACTACCCTGAACTTGCCCTGAAGGTGCTCCTGCGCGGGATCCAGGGGAATTGTATCCGTTACGTAAACCTCAGTGAGGGCGCTCTTATCTATTCTTTCATAGGCCGGGCCGGAAAGCACGGGATGCGTTGCAAAGGCGCGAACGCTGTTGGCTCCGCGCTTCAGGAGCTCGTTGGCGGCCTCCGTAAGGGTGCCGGCGGTATCGATGATGTCGTCTATGATAACTATGTCCCGGCCTTCAACTTCTCCGATGGGCTGGATGCGCTCCACCACGTTTGCCTTTGCGCGGGTTTTGTGGCAGATGACAACAGGCGTATGGAGGTATTTTGCATAGGAGTGGACCCTCTTGGCGCCGCCCATGTCAGGGGCTGCAAGAGTGAGGGTGTCCTTGTACTTGCGCTGGAGTTTCTTGAGGATGTCAAGGAAGTCGTAGCTGGCGTAGAGGTGATTCACGGGCATGTCAAAGAAGCCCTGGATCTGGTCTGCGTGGAGGTCGCAGGTCATGACGGCGTCTGCTCCGGCCACCTTGAGCATGTTTGCCACAAGCTTTGCGCCGATGGATGTGCGGGGCTTGTCCTTGCGGTCCTGGCGCGCCCATCCATAATAAGGGATTACGGCAATAACTCTGTCGGCGGATGCCCTCTTGGCGGCGTCTATGGAAAGAAGCAGTTCCATGAGGTTGTCCGAGGACGGGAACGTGGACTGGATGATGAAACACGTGGCTCCGCGCACACTCTCCTGGAAATACGGCTGGAATTCGCCGTCACTGAAACGGGCAGTCTCCAGAGGGCCCAGGGCAACCTCCGGATCTTCGGGAGATTTCATGCGATTCATCGCATCAACTACTTTCTCGGCGAAATACCGGGAAGCATCACAGGTAAATAGCGCCAGACGGTGCTCGTGAATGTTACTTATCATAGTGTTTTCAGAATAGAGCCTATGTAACCAAGGATTTCTTCCTTGCCGGTACCATTTGCCGAAGAGCTCACAAAGCACGGCGGAAGTTCCTCCCACTCTTCCAGAAGGCGTCCTTTGTCCTTGAGGATTTGGGCGCTGAGGGCCTCCGGGCCAAGTTTATCGGCCTTTGTAAAAATGATGCCGAAGGGAATCCCCTTCTCTCCTAGCTCACGGATGAACCGGAGGTCCACCTCCTGGAGGTCATGCCTGCAATCGATGAGGACCATGAGCATGACAAGCTCCATGGAGTTGTTGATGTAGTCCCAGATTATGTGCCGAAGTTTTGCGCGTTCCTTGTCAGGGAGCTTGGCATAGCCGTAACCGGGGAGGTCCACAAGATACCAGTTGTCATTGATGAGGAAGTGGTTGACAAGCTGGGTTTTGCCGGGAGTCTGGGATGTCTTTGCAAGCTTTGAGTTACCCGTAAGCATGTTGATGAGGGAACTCTTGCCCACATTTGAGCGGCCGATGAATGCGAATTCCGGCGCCTTGAGGGCAGGCTTGCCGCCCACCTTTGTGCTGCTTCCGGAAAACTCTGCCTTTGTGATTTTCATAGCCCTCTTTTAAAAGACACACAAAGATACAAATAATATTTTGCGAAAAAAAGCTAACTTTGCCTTATGGAGCAAGAAGAAAAATTCATGAGAGAGGCTTTGCGTGAAGCCCGCGCCGCACTTGAAGACGGCGAAATCCCAATTGGAGCCGTTGTGGTGTGGAAAGGGCGGATTATCGGCCGGGGCCATAACGAGACCGAAAAACTCCGTGACACCACGGCCCACGCAGAGATGATAGCCATTACCGCCGCCAGCCAGGCCATTGGAGGCAAATACCTCACAGACTGCACATTATACGTTACGGTAGAGCCCTGCCCCATGTGCGCCGGCGCCCGTGCCTGGTCCCAGGTTGGCAAAATTGTCTACGGCGCCCCGGACCCCCGCCGCGGCTACTCCCTGTTCCAGCCTTCCCTGCTCCATCCCAAAACTGAAGTCACCGGCGGCATCCTTCAGGAAGAATGCTCCGCGCTCATGGTGGAATTTTTCAAAAGCAAAAGATAATGAAAGGCATACACATTTTTCTCTCCGACGGCTTCGAGGACATGGAAGCCCTGGCAACCCGGGACATTCTTCTCCGTGGCGGAGTTCCTGTAGTAACCGTCTCGATCTCTGACGACTATCTTGTGGAAAGTTCCCATGGCCTGCAGGTTACCGCAGACACCTCCTGGCGGGACCTTGAAGTGATGGAACCCGGCACGGATTCCTCAGACGTAATGATTTTCCCCGGCGGCATGCCCGGATCACGCAACCTTGCAGAGCACAAGGAACTCATGGAGATCCTCCAGGACCACTGGAGCCGCGGAGGCACCGTTGCTGCCATCTGCGCCGCTCCCGGCCTTGTGGTGTCACAGCTTCCCGGCCTTTCCGGCCGAAAATTCACATGCTTCGACGACTTTGAGGATGCCCTTATAAAGGCCGGCGCCGTTTACACCCCCGAAGGCACCGTTACCGACGGCAATCTCATCACCGGCCGCGGAGCCGGCTGGGCCGTTGAATTCGGCCTTGCCATCCTGAGTTATCTGAAGGGCCCCGAAGCCGCCGCCAAAGTGAAGGCCGGGCTTATGCTCTAATTCCGCCTGTTTGCTACAGAAATGTAATACAGCAGCGTTGCAAGGGATCCAAGCGCTGCAATGACGTAGGTGTAGGCCGCCCATTTGAGGGCATCGGCCGCCATGGGCTTGGTTTCATAGCTCACTATGCCGGCGCCTTCAAGCCACTGCACGGCACGGGCGCTGGCGTTGATTTCTACGGGCAGCGTCACAAAGCTGAACAGCGTTGAAAGGGCAAAGAGGCCAATCCCGAACCAAAGCAGTTGCGGGAAGATATTGATAAGCAGCACCCCCGCCAGAAGCACCCATGACACAATATTGTTGGAAAAGGACACCACCGGAACCAGGGCCGAACGCATGCGCAGCCAGGCATATCCGGTAGCGTGCTGCACCACATGGCCGCACTCATGGGCTGCAACTGCCGCCGCGGCAACTGACCTTCCGTAGTAGACATCCTTGCTGAGATTCACCGTACGGGTTGTGGGGTCATAATGGTCTGTGAGTTTTCCGTCAATGGACACAATGGAAACGTCACGGATTCCGTGCGCGGCCAGCATGCGGGATGCTACTTCGGCACCGGATATGGAGAGGGGAACTTCCGAGTATTTTGCAAAGCGGCGCTGGAGCATACCCTGGATGAGCATGCTTGCAACCATCACCGCTATCATGATAATCCAAATGGCTGTAGTTGACATAGTACTTAGTTTTTGAACCGGACAAACCACTGCAAACGCAGGGCCATCAGCCACAAATTTACATTTTTATGCCGAAATGTCACAGGGAAATGTTATTTTTGCACTGCAAAACGGACAATATGCGTGTAATTGAGGATGATTTTTCCCGTTTGGAGCTTAATCTGAATGCCACGGTGGGAAACTACCGTTATTTCCGCTCCCTTCTTAAACCCGAGACCAAACTGCTTGTTCTGGTCAAGGCCAACGCGTATGGTCACGGCGCAGTGGAGTTTGCCGCCATGATGCAGCGTGCCGGGGCCGACTACCTTGCCGTGGCATACCCTGTAGAAGGCCTTGAGCTCCGCCGAAACGGTATTTCGCTGCCCATCCTTGTCCTCACCGCAGGCACTGATTTCTTCCCTGAAATCATAGAAACCCGCATGGAGCCCTCCATCCCCAACCTCTATTCACTCAAAAAACTGGTTGGAGTACTGCGTGAAAAGGGCCTTAAAGACTACCCCGTCCACATTAAACTGGACACCGGCATGCACCGTCTTGGTTTCATGACGGAAGAACTCCCGGAACTAATAGATTATCTCAAAAAGACCCCGGAGGTAAAGGTAAAGGGGCTGTTCTCCCACCTTTGCGTGGCCGAAGACCCCGAGCAGGATTCTTTTACTCTGGGCCAGATAGAACTTTTCCGGAAAAACACGGAGGCCGTTGCCGCCGGCATAGGCTATATGCCCATGAGGCACATCCTCAACAGCGCAGGAATAGAGCGTTTTGCCCAGTATCAGTTTGACATGGTGAGACTGGGAATCGGCATATATGGAATAAGCGCCCTCCCCGGAAAACGCCTTGAGCCCGTGGCCTCCCTCAAATGCAAGATTCTGCAGATTAAGCAGTTGGGACCCGAAGATACCGTTGGTTATGGCAGGTGGGGCCACGCCCATGAAGGCACCGTGATAGCCACCATTCCAGTTGGTTACGCAGACGGCATAGACCGCCACCTTGGCCGCGGCGCGGCATCGTTCTCAGTCAACGGCCACCGGGCGCCCACTATCGGCAACATTTGCATGGACATGTGCATGCTGGATGTCACAGGCATCCAGGCTGCACCCGGAGACACCGTCACCATTTTCGGCGAAGACCCTCACGTTGAGGAACTTGCGGAGATTCTTGGTACTATCCCCTACGAAATTCTTGTATCCGTTCCCCGCCGCATTCACAGGCTGGTGGTTCGTTAACCTCCACCCTGACGGCATTACAATAGAGGGGGCAAAAAAGGGGGAGGAACTACTCCAGTTTCTCCCCTTTTTCATTGAACAATTCATTTTGCAGTACTGAATAGTCCGTAACTTCCTCCAGTTCCAGTTTTACCTTGTAGCGCTTGCGCCACTTGGTGAGATATGAACTGAACAGTCCCCTCTTGAGATAGGCCCCAAGGATGGGGCTGGTCTTCAGCGTAATGGACCTGACTCCTTTTTCTATGACGTAGAAGGCAATCTTTCTTTCAATTTCCTCATCAATCACGGCGCTGGAGTGAATCTTGCCGGTGCCGTGGCACACGGGACACTGCTCTGCGGTGTTGATTTCCGTCACGGGCCTTATCCGCTGCCGGGTTATCTGCATAAGCCCGAACTTTGTGAGCGGGAGCACGTTGTGCTTGGCCCTGTCATCTTCCATAAGCTCCTGCATGTATTTGTGGAGGGCGTTCTTGTGATCCTGGGATTCCATGTCTATGAAGTCCACAATCACTATTCCTCCCATATCGCGGAGCCTTAACTGGCGCGCTATTTCCTCTGCGGCTATCTTGTTTACCTCGAAGGAGTTTTCCTCCTGGTCCGAGGTTTTGGTGCGGATTCCGCTGTTGACGTCTATGACGTTAAGCGCCTCTGTGGTTTCAATTACCAGGTATGCGCCCTGTCTCATGGGTACCACCTTCCCGAAGGAGCCCTTGATTTGCCTTGTGACCTCGAAGTGGTCAAAGATGGGCTGCTTGCCTTCGTAGAGGTGAACTATCTTTTCCTGCTCCGGGGATATCAGCGAAACGTATTTGCGGGTTTCTTCGGCCACATGTTCGTCGTTGATCCAGATATTGGAGAACGAGTCGCTCAGAAGGTCCCGGAGGACCGTTGTGGTTTTGCTGTATTCCGTAAATAGGAGCTGGACGGTTTTGGACGCGGCAATCTCCTTCCAGGAACTTTCCCATTTCTCTATGAGGGCCTCAGTCTCGCCGACAAGCGTGGCTGCGTTTTTGCCCTCTGCGGCGGTGCGGATGATTGCACCGTAGTTTTTGGGGAGAATGCTCCCGACCAGTGTCTCAAGTCTACGTTTCTCTTCCTTCGAGGCAATCTTCTGGGAGATTGACACCTTTGAAGCGAAGGGGAGAAGTACTATGTTTCTTCCTGCCAATGAAATTTCCGCGGTAAGCCGAGACCCTTTTGTGGATATTGGTTCCTTGACAATCTGGGCGATTATCATCTGCCCCGGCCTGAGGTATTCCTCTATTCGGCCTTCCTTGGGGAGAGGATCTCCAGTCTTGATTCCGGAGTACAGGTCCTTGAGATTGGTGTTCTGGTTGGATTCCCGTACAAACTGGTCAAAGGCGTGGAAATAAAGCCCAAGGTCCAGGTAATGGATGAAGGCTTCTTTTTTGTCGCCGATATCCACGAAGGCAGCGTTGAGGTTGGGGAGGATTTTCTTCACCTTCCCAAGGTGAACGTCTCCAACCGTAAACTTGTTCCCAACGCTGGACTCGGTTGAGTACTCTATCAGCCGGTGATTCTCCATCAGGGCGATATGTACATCCGTTGACGCGACGTCAACAATCAAATCCTTGTCCGGTTTGGTTTGACCTTCCATTTGGAAATTACTATGGTTTAAAACAAGGGCCCGCGAATCACTCCGTTAGGCCCTTTACTTTGAAAGAAGTAATTACTTCTTCTTGTGGCGGTTCTTGCGCAAACGCTTTTTGCGCTTGTGCGTTGCCATCTTGTGCCGTTTATGCTTTTTACCGTTAGGCATAATAAATGGTTGTTTAAAAATTATTTCTCCTTAACTGCATTAACGAAAGTCTTTGCAGGCTTGAAAGCAGGAATGTCGTGGGCGGGGATGGTCATGGTAGTTTTGCGGGTGATGTTGCGTGCAGCCTTCTGGGCGCGGTGCTTGATGATGAAGCTGCCGAAGCCGCGAAGATACACGGGGTTACCTGCGACGAGAGACTCTTTGACCACACCGGTAAAGTTCTCAATGACAGCCAAAACCGTTGTCTTTTCAATTCCTGTAGCCTTTGCTACTTCGTTTACAATCTCTGCTTTAGTCATAGTTATTAAGTTTTAATTAAAATTTCCTTAAGAAAATCTCCGCAAAAGTAGGTGTTTTTTTCTAAAAATCAAAATGATACCGGAAAAAATCGCATTGGCACGGAGATTGACCATATATATACCATTAATATTATATGACATTTTGGCAGTTGATATGAAAATACAAGATATGCTCAGCGCCTCGCAAGGTGTGGAAGTGAACATCATGCCGGTTGTGGGAGACGCCGGTTCACTGAATTTCAATCCCGCGGAAATCCCGCCGTCTATTCCCCTGTTGCCACTGAGGAACGCCATCGTGTTCCCCGGAACGGTGTTTCCGGTAACCGTGGGAAGGGAAAAGTCCATCAAACTTGTGGAGGCGGTGGAGTCCGGCAGCGGCTGGCTTGCGGCAGTCCCCCAGATGGACGTTGCCGTGGAAGAGCCCACGGAAAGCGACCTCGCCCCCCGCGGCACCGTCTGCAAGCTCATCAAGACACTGGAGATGCCCGACGGCACGGTGACGGCTATCCTTCAGGGCGCATCCCTGTGCCGTCTGGAAGAGGTTGTCAGCTACGACCCCTACATCACCGCCCGCATAACCTGCATAGAAGAATTCGTCCCCCAGGATGCCGACGAAAAGGAACTACACGTGCTGTCCGAATCCCTCAAGGAAAAATCGGCCACAATTGTAAAGACCTCATCCTTTGCACCCAAGGAGGCCGTGGGGGCCCTCAGGAGCATTGACAACTTCCATTTCCTGGTGAACTTCATAGCCACCACCATAGAAACCGAGAACTTCTCCGAAAGGGCGGCCCTGCTGGATACGGAGGACATCTACATCAGGGGCCTCAACCTCCTGAAAGTGCTTGACACCCAGATCCAGCTTATCCAGATCAAGCAGGAGATCAACCAGAAGGTCAAGACCGACATCGACCAGCAGCAGAGGGAGTACTACCTCAACAACCAGCTCCGCACCATCCAGGAAGAGCTTGGCATGGATGAAGGCGAGGAGATGGAGAAGATGCGAAAGCGTGCCGATGAAAAGAAGTGGTCCAAGGAGGTCAGAGCCATCTTCGACAAGGAGATGAACCGCCTGGAGAAATTCAACCCCACGTCTCCGGACTACTCCATCCAGCTCAACTTCCTGCAGTTCATGCTGGACCTCCCCTGGGGAGAGATGTCCGACGACAACCTTGACCTTGGGAACGCCCAGAACGTGCTGGACGAAGACCACTTCGGCCTTGACGAGGTAAAGGAGCGTATCATCGAATACCTTGCCGTGCTCAAGCTCAAGGGCAACATGAAATCCCCCATCCTTTGCCTGTGGGGCCCTCCCGGAGTGGGTAAAACCTCCCTTGGAAAGTCCGTTGCAAGGGCTCTTGGCCGAAAATACATCCGCATCTCCCTTGGCGGCATGCACGACGAGGCCGAAATCCGCGGTCACCGCAAGACCTATGTGGGCGCGCTTCCGGGCCGAATCCTGAGCGGCATCCAGAGGGCCGGAACATCCAACCCCGTGATTGTGCTGGACGAGATTGACAAACTGTCACAGGATTTCAAGGGAGACCCTTCAAGCGCCCTCCTGGAAGCACTTGACCCCGAGCAAAACAGCACCTTCCACGACAACTACCTGGACATAGACTACGACCTCTCCAACGTCCTTTTCATCACCACGGCAAACGGTATCGGCACCATCCAGCCCGCCCTGAGGGACCGTATGGAAATGATCAACGTCTCGGGCTACCTTGCCGAAGAAAAACTCCAGATCGCCCGCCGCTACCTTCTGCCCAAACAGCTCCAGGAGCACGGTCTCAAGGCCGATGAACTTGAAATCACGGACGAGGCCCTTGCCGAAATAGTAGACAGGTACACGCACGAAAGCGGCGTCCGCGGCCTTGAGAAGCAGATTGCAAAGATAGCCCGTGTCACCGCCAAAAAGATTGCCCTTGGGCAGGAGTTTCCGCGCGTCATAGAGCCCTCCCACCTTAGGGAGTACCTGGGCCTTCCCACCTCCTTCCACGACGATGTCAAGGGCAACGAAGGCGCCGGCATAGTGACTGGCCTTGCCTGGACTGAAATGGGCGGAGAGATCCTCTTTGTGGAAAGCCAGGTCTCCGAAGGAAAGGGCAACCTTTCCATGACCGGAAACCTTGGAGACGTAATGAAAGAGAGCGCCCAGATAGCCTGGCAGTACATTAAGGCCCACCCGGAACTTGCCGGAACCACCACCGCGGAGTTCATGAAAAAGGACATCCACGTCCATGTTCCCGAGGGAGCAGTGCCGAAGGACGGGCCTTCGGCCGGCATCACCCTTGTGAGTTCCATGGTTTCGGCCCTTCGCGGCCAGGCCCCTAAACAGGGCTATGCCATGACCGGAGAAATGACCCTGAGAGGCCGTGTACTCCCCGTTGGCGGCATCAAGGAAAAAATCCTTGCGGCCAAGCGCGCGGGCGTACATACCATAATTATTTCCCAGGAAAACAAAAAAGATGTTGAAGATATAAAGGAAATTTACATAAAAGGTCTTACCTTTGTCTATGTGAAGACTATTGCCGATGTAATTGCGGCAATCTTTTAGACAATGGACGTAAAGATAGAACAAAGCTGGAAAAGCGCACTGGCAGAGGAGTTCGGGAAACCGTACTTTGAGTCCTTGGTGCGCTTTCTTCATGCCGAAAAGGCGGCCGGCAAGGTAATCTATCCGCCCGGAAGCCTCATCTTCAACGCCTTCAACCTCACTCCCCTGCCGGATGTAAAGGTGGTCATCATCGGCCAGGACCCCTATCACGGGCCCGGGCAGGCCATGGGGCTTTCGTTCTCCGTGCCGGACGGCATTCCCGCTCCACCGTCCCTGAAGAATATCTTCCATGAGATAGAGACGGACCTTGGCGTCAGGATGAGCGGCAGGCCGAATCTTGAGGGCTGGGCACGCCAGGGGGTGCTGCTTCTCAACAGCGTCCTCACCGTGGAGGCGGGGCGGCCAACCTCCCACAGCCGCATTGGATGGATGGAGTTCACAGACGCCGTAATCCGCACGCTTTCAGAGCGCCGGAGCGAGCTCGTGTTCCTTTTGTGGGGAAGGTTCGCCCAGGAAAAGCAGGCCCTCATAGACACCTCCAAGCACTACGTCCTCACGGCGGCGCATCCCTCTCCTCTCGCCCGCGGAGCCTTCTTCGGCTGCAGGCATTTCTCACGCACAAACCAGATACTTGTTTCAGAGGGCCTTGAGCCCATACAATGGCAACTATGAACCGCATAGCACTATTCCCCGGATCCTTCGACCCCTTCACCGCAGGTCACCTCAACATCCTCATGCGCGCACTCACAATGTTCGATGAAGTTGTGGTGGCAGTTGGCATAAACCAGGACAAGCGCGGCTTCTTTGAGATGAAAAAGAGGCTGGATATCATAAACCAGGCAACGATGGGTATCAAGGGAGTGTCTGTGATCCAATACGACACCCTCACCGTGGACCTGTGCAGGAAACTTGGAATCAATCACATAGTCAGGGGCGTCCGCAACATGATAGACTTTGAGACGGAGCGCTCAATCGCCGACGCCAACCGCCGCCTGGCCCCTGAAATAGAGACAATCATAATCCCTACGGCGCAGGAGTTCGCGCACATCTCATCTTCGGCCGTTAGGGATATCCTGAAACACGGCGGAGACTATTCCGCCTTTATTCCAAAGGGGGTGAAGCTATGAAAAAGCTGGTCCTTTTCTTTTTCGGCATGCTTCTATGTGCCGGCGCTTTTGCCCAGAAGGATCCATATCCTGAACTTGGGGCAAAGCTTGAACAGTATTTCGCAGCCCTTGCCGGAGAGCCTGCGGCAGTGCAGAACTCCGAATGCGACTTCCTCATTGAATCCTGCCAGGATTCCCTTGTGAGGCAGTATGTTGCGCTTAAAATCTACGACCACTACCTGAAGTCCAAGATCATGGGCGACGACGCCGTGGCGGTACACATTGCCCAGAAGTGGCTTGTTTCCGGGAAGGTTCCCATGAACTCTGAGGAAGACCTCAGGAACGCGGACATCTACGCCACTTTCCACAAGTCTTCGCTCATAGGGTCCAAGGCCCCGGAGGCCGTTCTCAAAGACCGCTCGGGCGCCACCGTCCGCGTTCCCGTCAAGGGAGAGTACACGGTGCTTTATTTCTATGCGCCGGACTGCGCCACCTGCAAGGCCGAAACCAAGGCGCTCCAGGCCCTTATAGATTCAGACGAGTACCCCTTCAAGCTGGTTGCCGTAAACGTGAACGACCCCGGCGACGACGAAATGTGGCAGATGAATTACGGGGTTCTCAAAACGCCGTGGATGTTCCTCATCGGCCCTTCCGGAGATATCATAGGGCGTGGCCTGGACACTCCGGCGCTTAAGATTCTCCTTGCTCGGGAGTTCTCTTCCGGGAAATACACCTATGGCTCGGATCTCCAGATGGAGCGCTATGCCCAGCTCTTCAGCGCCTACGGAGACACTCTTAAGGTTTCAGATGTGCTTGACGTGGCCGATTACCTTGCCGCCCGCACCTTCGGCGAAGGCGACATAGATTCTTTCAAACAGGTGGAGGGAGACCTCCTTTACTATCTCTCGCAGCAGTACACGGAGCCCTACAGGGACGCAATCATCCCGTTCACGGAAAAATATCTTGGGGTAAAGGATGTCTGGACTTCGGCCGCGGATACCGCCAACGTGCTTTCATTCGGGAAATTCCTCACGGGGCTTGTCTCACGCACTCCGGTTGGAACCCGTATCCCGGACCTTAAGGTCCCCGGCACCCTCCGCCGCAAAAAATGCCTGTTTGCGAAGGAATCCAAGGAAGGCGTATTTTCCCTTCGGAAACTTCGCGGGAAGCCCGGATATGTGGTGTTCTACACCGGCGGGTGTTCATCGTGCACCAAGACCCTGGATGAAGTTTCGGCCGTTATTGCCTCCCAAAAACGCGCGCGGGTGCTTCTTTTGGACATGGACGCCATCATGGCCGATGACCCGGCGCTGGCCGAAACCCTTCTTGAGACCTTCGACCTCACGGCAATGCCGTTTGTGCTGGAGATGGACCGGAAAGGATACATTACCCACAGGTATGTGGATTTAAGCAAATTGTGAGATGCCGCGCCGAAAGAAAATACCGGGCGTGGATCCCGAGTACCTCATAAAGCAGAAGCAGATGCTGCTGCGCCGCAACCGGCACGTACTGCTCTTCAACGACTCCGAGATGGCCGCGATAGACGAATACTGTTCCCGCTTCGGCGTTCACTCCCGCAGCGCCCTTTTCCGGGAGGCCATCATGACAAAAGTCCTCTCAGAGCTGGAGGAAAACCACCCCACCCTATTCTAGATATATTGTTTTGCAAAACATGGACAGCTACAGGCAAATAGACCTTTCGGCCTGGACAAAAACAGGCGAAGGCGGTAATGGAAGCACCTATGAGAACCCGGAGTTGCCGGATGTACTCCTGAAGGTTAACAAGGCTGGGCTCAATAACCTTGAAACCGTCAAGAGCGAATATGACCAGTCCACTTCCGTGGCGGCCCTTGGCATAAGTACGCCCGGGATGAATGAGATTGTGCGTGTGGGGGACGCCTACGCCACCATCATGGAGCGCATCAAGGACAAGAAGTCCATCTT
Source organism: Bacteroidales bacterium (assembly GCA_017478685.1). Next base: position 14,087 of record JAFVDC010000069.1, read on the forward strand.
CCGGATTTGCCACGATGAGCCTGCGCGCATAGAGGAGATGGCCCACCTTTTCTGCCGTCTTGGAAAGGAACTCTGGGCTACGCCATGCAATGCTTCGGCATTTCCCGGCCGAAAGAAAACGGCGCTGGAAGGGCTTGGGGCATCCTCGTTTTTCGGCAAAAAGAGCATTGAAACCCTCCGTGCCTTCATAGAGGCCGTGCCGGAGAGCACCGGTTGCGTACACGGAGACTTCCAGCCCGGGAATGTAATAGTGTCCGGAGACAAGTATTACTGGATAGACCTCGGACGGTTCTCTTGGGGAAACCCCATGTTCGATATCGGCCACCTTTATATGTCATGCGTTGTGTACGCTTCCCAAAAACAGGCTCAGAACATCTTCCACATGAATGAGAATCAGCTGAACCTCTTCTGGGATGCCTTTGCAACGGCCTATACCGGGAAAGAGGACCATGCCGAATTCGACCGCGAGGCCGCCAGGTTCGGCGCCGTGGACATGGCCGTGAGGGCTTATTACCAGAAGGCATCATTCCTGCACAAGATATATTTCCGGATCATCATGCACCGGCTCATCAAGTACTTTGACAAGTGATTATCCGCCCCGATGCTACATTCACAGTCACAAGTCCGTGGAGAACAGTTCCTTCCTGTAAAGGGCATAGTCAATGCCCGCGACCTTGGCGGATACCTGGCCGCTGACGGCCGCATCGTACGCGACTCCCTCCTTATCCGCGCCGCCTCCCTTGCCGAAGCCAGGGATGAGGACCTTGCATTCCTTGAAGGGATTCCCGTAACGGAGGTGATTGATTTCCGTCTGGATTTTGAACTCAGGGGGAAGGAGGACCGCATGGTTCCCGGTGCCCGTTATCTCAGGCTGCCCCTCAACAGCAGCAGGGACGCAATGTCGGACCCCGATGCCAAGAAGATCCAGGAGCACAAGACCTTCGACGTCAACAAGGTAATCATGATTGCGGCGTTCAATGAAAAGGCCCAGGCAATGGCCCGTGACCTCTATCCAAATATGGTCCTCAGCGAAGACTGCCAACGGCAGTTCGGCGTTTTCCTCCAGGAAATCGTGAATGTGCAGGATGGCGCCATCCTCTTCCACTGCACCCAGGGAAAAGACCGCACGGGGCTGGCTTCGGCCTTTATCCTAAGCGCCCTTGGGGTGGACCGTGAAACCATCATTGCCGATTTTGACGCCACGAACGCCGTCTACATCAAGGATGTGAATAAACTTTCCCGCCGCGTGCGTATTTTCGGCGGCGGAGACAAGGAGGTGGATGTAGTGAAGGCGTTTATCGGGGCAAACACGGATAATTTCATCCGCACCCTGAACCTTATAGATGAAAAATGGGGCTCGATGCACGCCTACCTTACCGGTCCGCTGGGCCTCAGTGAGGACGATATGGAAAAGATGAAAGCAAGGTACCTCAAATAGAGTATTTCAGTTTCAAGAAAAAATAGTATCTTTGCATCCCGGAATTGAACTGTGGTGTAATGGTAGCACTAGGGATTTTGGTTCCCTCAGTCAGCGTTCGAATCGCTGCAGTTCAACAAAAAAAAGACTCCTTGACGGAGTCTTTTTTTGTTTAATATATCGGGCGGCGTGGCCGGAAGAGGGCGGCGGCGGCAAGGAGGAGGAAGAGGAACACGGATACGCGGCCCACTATGTCTCCGTAACGCACAAAGAAGGTTTCTCCGTCCAGAAGCTTGACTTCACCTGAAAGGACGGCCTGCCGCCACCAGGGAGTGCGGCAGAGAACGCGGCCGCAGGGGTCTATGACAGCGCTGATGCCGGTATTGCCGCAGCGGGCAATGTACCGGCGGGTTTCAATGGCGCGGAGGCGGCTGTAAGAGAAATGCTGCCTGTAACCGGGGGTGTTGCCCCACCAGGCGTCATTGGTTATAACGGTAAGAAGCCGGGCTCCCTTCCGCACATATCCGGTACAGTATTCCCCATAGACAGATTCATAGCAGATTGCGGTGCCGATGGGAACAGTCTCGTCCCCTGCCATCATGTGAAGACAGGAGATGTCCTTCTGCCCCACGCATTTCCCCATGAGATTACCGCCAAAAAGATTCTCCAGCGGTACAAAAACCTTGGGATAAGGCGTCAGTTCCGTGCCCACCACAAGCTTTGATTTATGGAACACCTCATACCTTCCGGTAGTGTCCGTAATGATGGCGCTGTTACGGCTTGTCAGCCACACGTGCCGCCCGTCCGGATTGTCTCCGCGCTTGTATGCAAGAAGTGAAGGAGCGGAATAAGAGACGTTTACATCATAGGCCGAAGCCCCAAAGAGGAAGGTGGCGTGAGGGTGCTCCTCAAGCCACTCCTGATAACGAATGAAGCTTTTTTGCCGCCTCACGTTATCCAGCATGAAGTAGCCGGTGAATGTCTCGGGGGCAAGAACAAGACACGGCTCATTCGGCACTCCGGCGCTGTCCAGAAGATGCAGGAGACGGGCATCCTGCTGCTCCTGGGTAAGAGAGCCGAACTTCTCATAGGGATCCCGGTTTGGCTGGCCGGCCATCACCCGGAGCGACGGAGCGTCGGAAGGGTCCTGATACCTCAGGCAGGCCGACCATATCATGGGCCCGAAAACTGCAATGACGAGCCCGGAGAACGCGGCGATGCGCGCTTTGGCGTTCCAACTTCCCATTCGGCCATTGGAAAGCGCCACCATTATTCCAAAGACGGCAAGGTTGGATACCAGCACCCAAAGGGAACCGCCAAGGTGTCCAAGCACAGAGTACCACTGCACAAGGCCCGTTGTATCGGCAAAGGCATTTCCAAGCACCAGCCAAGGCCAGGAAATCTGGGCCGAAGTAAGATAAAACCTTTCCCAGGCCAGCCAGGCCGATGCAAAATAAATATAGGGAAGGACACCGGTAGTGCGGCGTTTTACCCACCGGAAACTTTCAAAGATAACGCTCATCTGGAGGGCGTTGGCAAGGACGGCAAACACAGCCCCGCCAACGGTGGCACCGGCAACCCACCAAGTTGTTACCGCATTCCACAGGACAAATGAAAGGTAATGCCACCAGAAAAACCGGCGGGTCTTCCACTCCCCTGCCAGCCTTTCCATGATAAGGAGCGGCACAA
>JAFVDC010000070.1 GCA_017478685.1 Bacteroidales bacterium
AGAAGAGAAGAACACCGTGTCCGACAACACTGAGTTCGAGCAGACCAACCAGAAGTCCATCAACGCCACCCCCCTGTACGCAGAGTTCGGCGGCTGCAAGATCAACTTCATCGACGCCCCTGGTTCCGACGATTTCTCCGGCGGCGCCCTTTCTGCTTTCAAGGTGGTTGAGGCTGCCGTGATGGTGATGAACGGTACGGCCGGCATTGAGGTGGGCACCACCCTGTTCGCCCGCTACGCCGACCAGTACAACATCCCCATGGTCATCGCCGTGAACCAGCTGGACCACGACAAGGCCAACTGGGAAGGTGTACGCAACGCCATCGCCGAGGAATTCGGCAAGAAGGCCGTCGTGTGCCAGTTCCCCGTGAACCCGGGCGTGGGCCTGGAAGGCTTTGTGGATGTGATCACCATGAAGTTCTACAATAAGAAGAACGAAGAGCTCGAAATCCCTGCCGCCTATGCCGACGAGGCCGAGGAACTCCGTGCCGAACTCATGGAGAAGGCCGCCGAAGGTTCCGACGAACTGATGGAGAAATTCTTCGAGACCATGGAACTGAGCACCGACGAGATCCGCGAAGGTCTGCGTGCCGGTATCCTCAAGGGCGAAACCATCCCGGTGTTCTGCACCGCCGCCAAGGAGAACGTGGGCGTACGCCGCCTGATGTAATTCATCGTGAACGTGGTTCCTTCACCGGAAGGAAAGAAGGAAGAGACCGTAGACGGTGGCGAGCTCGTATGCGACCCCGCCGGCCCTACCGCCCTGTTCATCTTCAAGACTTCCGTAGAGCAGCACCTCGGTGAGGTTTCCTATTTCAAGGTGATGAGCGGCACCCTCAACGAAGGCGCCGACCTCGTGAACCCCGAAACCGGCAACAGCGAGCGTCTCAGCGCCATCTACGCCGTAGCAGGCGCCAAGAAGGAGAAAGTCTCCTCCATCAGCGCCGGCGATATCGGCTGCGTCATGAAGCTCAAGGCCGGCAAGACCGATGTCACCCTGGCCCAGAACGGTGTGGAAGCTGTCAAGCACATGGTATTCCCGGACGCCAAGTACCGCTGCGCCGTGAAGGCGGTGGACAAGAACGACGAGGCCAAGGTAGGCGACGCCCTCAACAAGATTGCCGCCCAGGATCCCACCATCAACGTGGAATACTCCAAGGAACTCCGCCAGACCATCCTCTCCGGTATGGGCGAACAGCACATCAACTATGTGAAGTGGAGAGTGACGAGCGAGTTCAAGCAGAACATCGAACTCTACGCTCCCAAGGTGCCTTACCGCGAGACCATCACCAAGATCGCAACCGCACAGTACCGTCACAAGAAGCAGTCCGGCGGCGCAGGTCAGTTCGGTGAGGTTCACCTCCTCGTATGCCCTTACGTAGAAGGTCAGGAAGCTCCCAAGAACTTCAAGATAGACGGCAAGGACGTTGTGTTCAACTTCAAGAGCCAGGACATCACAGACCTCGAATGGGGTGGAAAGCTGGAGTTCTACAACTGCGTGGTTGGTGGTTCAATTGACCTCTCCTTCATGCCCGCCATCCTCAAGGGTATCAAGAGCAAGATGGAGGAAGGCCCTCTTACCGGTTCATACGCCCGCGACATCCGCGTATATGTATATGATGGTAAGATGCACCCCGTGGACTCCAAGGAAATCGCCTTCATCATTGCCGGCCGCAACGCCTTCAAGGAGGCCTTCCGCAATGCAGGTCCCAAGATCCTTGAGCCTATCTACAACGTAGACATCATCACCCCCAACGAGTACGTAGGCCCTTGCATGAGTGACCTCAACACCCGTCGCGGCATGATCATGAACCAGGATATGGACAAGGGCTTCACCGTGCTTCACGCCCGCGTGCCGCTCGCAGAGCTCTATCGCTACTCCACCATCCTCAGCTCCCTCACCGGCGGTTCCGCAACCTTCTCCATGAAGTTCGCAGAATATGTCCAGGTGCCCGCAGACGTCCAGACCAAGCTTCTGGCCGAATACGCTGCCCAGGAGCAGGAAGAGGACTAATCCCGCGTGGAGTCAAATTGCTGATACTCAGCTTGTTATTGAAAAACGTCTACCTGAAATCGGGTGGACGTTTTTGCATAATAGCCTGTCTATGAGCGCATTACGCCCACGCGCCACCCCTCCCGAACCAGAAAAAATGCAAAAAAATAAAATATCGCTTGCGATATAAAAATAAAGTTGTATCTTTGCATCGTGAACGATATAAATTAACTTTAAATAAAACGCTACTATGAACACAGAACTTTCAATCCAGGTACTTCAGGCCTATGCAACAGGCCTCAACGCACAGTCTTATCAGCACAAGGTCCAGAGCCAGGTATTCGCCTCCCAGGGCTTCACCAAGCTCGCAGAAAAATACGCCGGCCACTCTAAGGAAGAGGCCGAATGGGTGGAGAAATTCGTAGACCGCATCCTTGACCTTGGCGGCGACGCCAAAGTAGAGGCCGCCCCCGCCCAGACCATCTACAAAGACGCCGTGGAGTTCCTCAAGGCCGACCTCGCAGTATCAGTGAAAGAAGTTCCCGCCCTTGGCAAGGTTACCCTTTCCGTGGCCGAAGACATGACAACCTTCGATCTTCTCAAAGCTTATTATCAGGACGAGGAAGAGGACATGTACTGGATGCAGGAGCAGCTTGACCTTATCGAGATGATCGGCAAACAAAACTGGCTTATCCAGCAACTCTAAAATACAATGAAAAAATTAATCCTGGCGGGCCTCTTAGGGATACTGTCCCTGTCGGCCTCCTGCAAACAAGACAAAGACATGGCAAAGATTACAGACTTCAAAGCCCTCAATAACAAGGGCGTGGAGGTAGACTTCAAAGCGTACGAAGGCAAGGTCCTTCTCATTGTCAACACTGCATCCAAGTGCGGTTTCACCCCTCAGTACGACGGCCTGGAGGCTCTTTACCAGAAATACAAGGACAAAGGGCTCGTCGTCATCGGCTTCCCCTGCGACCAGTTTGCAGGCCAGGAGCCCGGCTCGGATGAGGAGATTTCAGAGTTCTGCCGTCTCAACCACGGCGTCACCTTCCCCCTCATGGCAAAAGGCGACGTAAACGGTGAAAACGCCCATCCCATCTTCGAGTTCCTCAAGGCCCAGGCCCCCAAGGAAGAGTACAAGGGTCTCAAGGCAAAAGCCACCCAGACCATGCTCAAGGGCATCAGCAAGAGCTACAAGAAGGAGAGCGACATCCTCTGGAACTTCACCAAGTTCCTGGTAGCTAAGGACGGTGTCACCGTAAAGCGTTTCTCGCCAGTGGAAGAGCCTAAGGACTTTGAAAAGGATATTGAAGCATTTCTTTAATGGATCCCGCACTTAAACTGGAGAACCAGCTCTGCTTCCGTCTTTACACGGCATCCAGGCTCATAACTCAGGCCTATCATCCGCTCCTCTGCAAGATAGGCCTGACATATCCCCAGTATCTGGTGATGATGGTTCTCTGGGAAAACGACGGCCAGAAAGTCAACGACATCGCAAAGCGCCTCTACCTTGAGACCAACACCGTTACTCCGCTCCTCAAAAGGATGGAGGCCGAAGGTTTCGTGAAGCGATCGAGGGGTGCCGAAGACGGCCGTCAGGTGATAGTGTCCCTTACCCCCAAAGGCCGAAAACTGGAGCAGGAGGCCGGCTGCGTTCCATATGAAATGGGAGGAGCCGTCGCCTGCCGCTCAATTACGCAGGAAACGGCCCCAGGCCTTTTTGCAACTCTGGACGACCTCATCGGCCATCTGAGCAAGCTCTAAAGGGCGCTCATGGCTTCCCGGAGCTTGGCCTTGATTTCCTCAAGGTTCATGCGCGGGGCGTTGTCGGAGTTATATTCCTCTACAGGAGCTTCGGTGTGGTCTTTCACCGCCGGAATCCGGAGAAAACCGCCCATATCCTGAGCCTTTACGCCCTCCTCCTTGGTGAGGAGGGTTTCGTATAATTTCTCGCCGGGGCGTGCGCCAATCACCGTGACGCCGCTTCCGCCTTCAAGTTCGCAGAGGCCCTGCGCCTGAAGGCCGATGGTACATGCCGGAGACTTCTGAACCAGGATGTCTCCGGTTTTTCCGTTCTCAAAGGCGTAGATCACAAGGTCTATGGCTTCCTCTATCGTCATTATGAAGCGGGTCATGTCCGGATTTGTCACGGAAACCGGCTTCCCCTGAGCCACCTGACGCTTCCAAAGGGGTACAACGGAGCCCTGGGAGCACAGTACGTTGCCAAAGCGGGTGCACATGATGCGCGTGCCCTTTCCAGAAAGTGAAACGGCAATTTTTTCGCCTATCGCCTTGGTGTTTCCCATTACGTTCACGGGGTAAGCCGCCTTGTCAGTGGACAGGTAGACGGCGGCCTCAACTCCGGCCGCCACGGCCTCCTCAAAGAGAACGGTTGTGCCAAGGATATTGGTCTCCACGGCCCCTACGGGGTCTTTTTCGCAGCCGGGAATGTCCTTCATGGCCGCGGCGTGGAAGAGGTAATGCGCCCCTTTTACGGCCTCCCGGCAAAGTTCCCTGGAAGTGATGCTTCCGGCAAAGAAGCGGAGCCTTGAATCCCCGTGATAGAGGTCCCTCAGGTGGGCCTGCTTGCAGGCGTCGCGGGAGAGGATCCTTACCTCCGAGGCGCCCTCGGAGAGCATTCGTTTAAGTGCGGCCGACCCGAAACTTCCGGTTCCGCCGGTGATTAGTACTGTTTTTCCGTCAAAAAGTGACATCTTCAAAATAGTGTGATCTGTAAGCTATGCCTGTGCGGGAAATAACCTTCAGGGGCTTTCCTTCCAGGTCTGTAAAAACACATTTGCGGGCAAGCGTGCTTGCAAACATGAGCGTTTTCCCGTCCGGGAGCAGTTCCACGTTGCTGCGGTCCTTGCTGCTATATTCCGTGTCAACGGCAGTGTCCAGTTCAAGCGAAGCCGCTCCTCCTGAAACCTTATATATCTGGGCCCTGGAATGCGGATTGTCTCCGCCGCCGTTGTTGTACACCAGCACCCGGTCCGGCTCCAGGGGAACTGCCGAATGCAGGCCTCCCAGCGGCCATTCTCCGCCAAAAGCAAGGTCTCCGTGTTCTCCAAAGCGCCAGAGTGTCTTTCCTGTCTTTCCGTCAATTTTCCAAAGCTCGGAGTAGCGGTTGAGGGTTACATAATAATTCCCTTCGGCATCCCAGTTTACGGAATTCCCGTGCACAAGGTCGTGGCCGAACGTCTCAGTGTCCAGCCAGCAGTCCCTGGAAGGGTCCAGCGTGCCGAAAATATCCCATTCCTTGAGAACTTTTCCCTCGCGGTCCGTAATTGTAAAACCGTCACCCCAGAGGCCGTCTTTCTCTACTGCGTTGAAAAAGAGAAGGTTACCGTCCGGGAGAATCTTTATGTCGTGGTGCGGGTAGGGCACGTTTTCGGCCGAAGCCGTCCAGTCAATAATGCGCTTCCCGTCCAGGTTTACAACAAGGATCCGGTCGCAAAGGCGCTGGAACTGCTTGCTGTTCACCCCGTCGCGGAAACCGGTAAGAACTGCGAATTCCTTCCTGGAAGGGTCGTAATAGACATGCCTTACCGCCTGGTCAAAGACTTCGTACCACACAACCCGGCCCTTCATGTCGCAGAACGTAAGGTAGCCGGGGCTTGTGGCCTGCCACTGGAGGAGATAGCCCTCAGAAGGCCCGCCCTCGTCAAGAAGCACCTGATATACAGGAACTTCTGCGGGGATGGCTCCAGTCGTGAAACTAAGTGTCTGGGAATCATGACTGCCGTTTATTTCCACCTTCATGGTGTAGGTGGTTTCCGGATACAGCATCTTGAGGATTCTCCGCTCACGGCCTCCGTCTGTGGAATAGACTTCGGTTTGCCTTGGGGTGGTTTCTCCGTTTTTCCAGTACACAATCCTGTACTGGCACGGCTTCACAAAAACAACGTCTACGGCCACTCTCAGCGGGTTTTCCGTTTCCCGGGCAACAACAGAAGCGGCGAAGTCCGCGAACCCTTCCGGGCTCACGGACCTGCCGCACGAAGCGAGGGCAATAAACGCTGTTAACGCAAGTATTTTAATTTTCATAAATTACCTGTACGGACTTCACCCAGAAGCAGTTGACCTCGTCGTTGGTGGTCTTCCACTTGATTTCCAGAAGGCCTCCCACTGGATCCGGAGCGGTGAAGGTGTAAGGAGTCATGTCGTTCACAAGGGGATAGGTTGTGCCAATCTTGGCGCCTCCGATGTACACTTCAAGTTCGGCGGCACTCTTGTCTTCTCCTTCCTCGGGAGCGAAGCGGGCTGTGCTCACGGTTACGGAAGCAACCTTCTTGTCCGTGAAGCTTTCCGTCCACATGCGGGCGCTCTTGGCGGTTTCGGCCGCGGCGTTGGCTCCCCATGCGCGCCCGATCATAAGTCCGGCGTTGGGATTCATGTAGAAGAAAGGCATGTCGGCCTCAACCTCCACATACCAGGTTGTGCCCTGGTCTTCCATGGGCCTCACTTCTTCGGCACCTTCATCGGTTACGCCGAAGTCTCCGTTCTTGAAGCTGTGCACATAGGTCTCCTTGCCCTTGGGCTGGAGGAAGATGCCAAGCACTGAAGGGCCTTCTTCGCCCTCATAGGGGTACTCAAGAACCATTTCGTTCTCGTTGACGCTCACTACGGTGTATTCGGCACCAATGCCGTTGGCGTCGGCAAGAAGGAGAGGGAATGCCTTTCCGCCGAAGGTAAGGGTGGTAACATCTCCGGACTTCTTTACGGCCCAGGTTTCGTTGCCGCTGGGCTGTACGGTGAGGTTTTCGCCGGTGCTGGTGATGTAGGTGTCGTTGGCGGCGCCAAGGTTCATCTCAACGGTGCCGTTGCTCTTGAAGACAATGTAGTCGCCTTGTGCGGCCTCCGGGTTGGGAACGTCGCGCTCAACGTTAACCCAAGGATAGTTGCCGGGAGTGCCGTCTGCGCCGCGGGAACCGTACTTTAGGAACAGCCAGGTGCCAAGGAAAGCCTTTTCTTCGGCACTCATTGCACGGGTGAGGTTCGGAAGCTCATAAACGCCGCCGGCGGCAAGGGTGGTGGCATCGGCCGAAACTTCCATCTCGTCATTGCCTACGGTGTAGGTGAGGGTTATCTTGCCCACCTTTCCGGGAATGGCGCTAACGTAGTATGTGGCGCCGGCCTTGAAAGTGCCTTCAAAGGCCGAAACCTTGATTTCGGGAGAGGTTGAGCCTGCGCTGAGGACGGGTCTTCCGCCGCAGTCAATGCTCACGGTGCCGGAAAGGGCGCCTTCGGCAGTCTTGATTTTCACGGAGTTTACACCCTCGGCGTCCTCGTCAAGTGTGAAGCTCAGAACGGCCGAAACAGGGCTGAAGGCAAGGTTGTCGCCGTCGCTCTTTGCGGCCGAAAGCACCTGGATGTCAGAGCCGCCGGCGCTTGCAGTCTGCTCGGTGGCAATCTTTGTCTGGACAATGCTGCCGCTCAGGGTTGCCGAAGCGTCGTAGGGGAAAATCGCATAGTAGGTGTCGGCTGCCGCAGCGCTGCCAAGGATTTCGGCGGTGGCGCCGCTGCCCTGTGCGCGGAACTGCTTGTTGCCGGCGCCGTCAAAGACGCTCACCTTGTCGGCCTTGGTCCATGAGAGGGCCAGTCCGTCCTCAAGGGTAACCTTGGTAAGAGGGGCCAGGGTGGCCTTGAATGTCTTGTCGCCGGATACGGGGGCGGGGCCGTCCGGGTTATTCCCGTTTTCGGGCTTCTGGCAGGCCGCGGCTACGGCTGCAACGGCAAAAAGCCAAAGAAGAGTACGTTTCATGTGCAAATTATTGGTTAATGGTTTATTACTCAGGTATTTCCACGGTCACCCAGTCAAACTGGGCCGTGTGGTCCCTGGTGGGCATGTGGTCACCAAGGAAGGTAAGGTTCTCTACGCTGCAGGCAACCAGGAAGCGGGAGTATTTGTCCGGGCCGAAGTTCAGCGGAAGCGTTTTCACGGTTTCCCCGTCTATCACCCAGGATGCCTTGTAGTAGTTGGTGGCATCAACGTCCATCCTTATTGCAACCACATGCCAGCCGGGTTTGATGGGCACATAGGTGGAGTTGTGGGGGTTCTGCTGGTTGGTAAGGCAGGCCACAAGCTCGTCTTCGGCCGCACCACAACTTTCACGCGCATAGGCCTTTCCGTAGCCAATCTCAAAGTCAAGTTCGTGTTCGTCGTTATGATAAATGAACGCTCCCACGCTCACCTGGGCCTGTTTTTCAATCTCCGGAACATACAGCCTCCAGGTGTAGACTCCCTCTCCAAAACGGTCGTTGCTCTGGAGCTTGTTGCGGTCCATGGTGTTGCCCTTGGTGGTAATGGAGAGCAAGCCGTCCTTGATGGAATAGTATTCCACGGGACCGGGGTTATGTGTGTAGTAGTACCATCCGTCAACAGTGTCAAAATCCCAGCGTACAACCTTTCCTTCCGGTGCCGGAGGGTCCACCACGGGAGGAGTCTCGGGCTCTTTGTCGGCATTGGGGCCCGTAAAGGAAACCCAGTCAAAGAGGGCCGAATTGTCATATTCGGGCACGTGGTCTCCCATGAAACGGAGGTTCTCCACGCTGCAGTAAACCTTGAATTCCGTCTCCGGGCCGAACATAAGTTTCTGGGTCTGACTCAGTTTCCCGTCAATGATCCAGCGGGCGGTGTACTTGCCGTCCTCCTCCAGGAGGCTGATTGCAAACTCGTGCCAGCCCGGATCTATGGGCGTATATTCAGAGATGAAGGGGAAGCCCTGGTTGGTCATGCAGGCCACCATCTGGCCGTCCTTGGCTCCGCATTTTTCGCGGGTTTCGGCAGTGCCGTAGCCAATCTCAAAGTCAAGTTCATGGGCGTCGTCCTGGTAGATGAAGCCCGCAATGCTGGCCTGCTCTCCTGGCGCAATGGCGGGAATCTGGATTTTCCACGTGTAAAGGCCCTCGCCGAAGTTGTCCTTGAGGGTCCTCAGCTTTGAGCGGTCCGTGGAGCCGGCCCTGGTCCAGAGCTTCAGCATGCTGCCCTCAATGCTGTACTGCTCCTTGGGGGCGTCGTCCTGGTGGGTGTATTCCCAGCCTTCGGCATTGTCAAAGTTCCAGGTGACGGAGGGCCACCCGTCCTTTACATACACAATGTTTTCTTCCTTTTGGCCGTTGTCCGGAGTATTGGCGTCTGTCTTGGACTGACAGGCACAGCAGGACATTAAGGCCGCAGCGGCAAGAAGGAAAAGGATTCTTTTCATAGCGGTTTATTCGGTTTTCAGCGTCCTGGCGTCCTTCAGAGAGGGGTTGAGGGTAACCTCGCGGTAAGGGACGGGCATATAGCGGCGGATATCGTCGTCGGTGAGGGTTGCAACATCCGGGTATGCAGCCCATGCCGGGTCATAGTAGCCGGCTTCCTGGCCTTCGTTGGAGGCCTTGTAGGTATAACGCTGCTTTATGGTGTTGATGTACTTTGTCATGCGGTCTTTCCAGAGGCCCATCCTTATGAGGTCCGGGCGGCGCTGGCACTCCATGTTAAGCTCAAACAGGCGTTCGTCGCAGATTGCGCTGCGGAGGTCCTCCTTGCTGGCATAGGAGGCCAGGGAAAGCCCGTGGGCGCTGTCCTGGAAGGCACGGTCGCGCACCCTGTTTATGAGGTCTATGGCCTCCTGCGTGGGGCCGCTTATCTCGTTGAGGATTTCGGCCTTGCAAAGGATCATGTCCGAAAGGCGCATGAGCGGGAGGTTGTTGGGGGTGTCGTAGATGTACTTCCAGGTGTTGAGGAACTTGTACTTCTGGGTGTAGGTTTCGGCAAGTTCGTTCATGAGCACGTAGGTTTTGCCGTTCACGGTGTGGTTCTTGTTCACCGCGCCGGTTTCGGCAATGTTGGAAGGAGCCCTGTAATAGGTCTCGTCGGGGGAGTAAACATCTTCATACTCAGTTACCTGCAGTACGGTAAGACGCTCGTCTGCGGGGTCAAACTGCCAGGTCATCTCCAGGGGCTGGTACATGTTGCCCCAGCCCATGTCGTAGTTCCATCCGGTAAACTGGAGGCCAAGGTCCCAAGAGCCGGAAGGGAGGTCGTTGCCGCTGGCCCTGATTGCAAAGATGAGCTCGTTGTTGTAGATGCCGGCCTCGGAGGTGGGGTCGAACACATTCCATACCGTGGGCTGGAGTGAGTACACGCTGCCTTCCAGGGCAAGCACCTTGTTTACCTCGTTGAGGGCATCTTTCCAAAGGCCGGATGCGTCCTCGGCATTCTGGCGCGCGCGGCCTGCCTGCCTCATGTAAAGGCGCGCCAGATACCCGTGGGCGGCGCCGTAGGTGGGACGGCCGGCGTCCTTGTTGGAGGCATAGGACTTGGGGAGGTAGTCGCAGGCGTTGAAAAGGTCGTTCTCAATGAGAGTCTCTATCTTTGCGAGCGGAGCATAGGGCTCCCTTGCGGTAGGGTCTATCTTGCTGGAGGTGACAAGCGGCACCTGGAAGAATACGTCCGTGAGGTTGTAGTAGGCGAAAGCCCTCATGAAATAGGCCTCACCAAGGAGCTGCTCCTTAGTGACACCGTTAGCAAACAGGTTGTCGGCCATTTCCGGCACCTGGTCTATCACGATGTTGGCGCGGGTGACAATCTCAAAAAAGCCGTTCCAAGCCACCAGGATACGGTTGTCGTTGTAAATGGCAACGTCGTTCATGGACTCGAAGTAACTGTCTCCTTTATATCCGCCGTCCGTAGAGATGTCGTTGATGTAGAACATGGGCTCCCTGTAGGTGAGGTGGAGGGAGGAGTAGAGGCTGTTCACCGCCGCCTGGGCATTTTCGGCGGTGGTAAAGGCGTTTTCGTCGGTCAGGTTGGAGTACACAACCTCCTTGAGCTGTTTCTGGCAAGAAACGGCGGCAAGAAGCACTAGAGAAATGTATATGAGTTTTTTCATGGCTGCTTTCTTTTAGAAGGTTACTTTCACACCTGCGTTAACCTGCCTGTAAGCCGGATAGGTGTTGAAATCCAGGCCCTGCGTGACGGCGCTGGCGCCGTTGGTGGAAACTTCCGGGTCAAAGCCGCTGTACTTTGTAAGGGTAAGGAGGCGGTTTGCGCCCACAAATACGCGTGCATCCTTTATGAAGGTCACGCCCCAGTCTTTGAGCGGAAGGGTGTAACCCACTTCAATATTGCTGAGGCGCAGGTAACTGGCGTCCTCCACGTAGTAGGAGTTGACAAATGAACCGTACTGGGGGCCGCCTTCGCGCTGCCATGTTCCGGCAATTATCCTTGTAGAGGGGTTGGTCTTGGTCCATCTGTCGGCGCATTCCTTAAGGCGGTTGTTGTCCTGCAGCAGGACGCGGGAAATGTTGAGCATGGAGCCGCCAACCGCAGCGTCGAAGAAGATGGTGAAGTCAAAGTTTTTCCAGCGGAGGGTGTTTCCCCATCCAAGCACAAAGTCGGGCTCTCCGTGTCCAAGGGAGTGGCGGTCTTCGTCTGTGATGACACCGTCCTTGTTGAGGTCCACGAATTTAGGCTCGCCTTCCGTGGACTTGGGCTGAGGGGCGTAAGTCTCACCGGTCTGGATAATGCCTGCCCACTCATAGCCGAAGATTGTGGAGAGGGGCTCCCCTTCCTTCACCATGGCGTACTGCACGTAGTCGTAGCTGCCGTGAGGGCGTACGGTGTAGTAGGTGGGAGTCTCTATTGAAATCACGGTATTGCGGTTGTGGGCCATGTTGAGGGTGGTCTGCCAGGAGAAGTCACGGGTATCAAACACGTGGTATTTCGCAAACAACTCAACGCCGCGGTTGCGGATGGCGCCGTTGTTGCCCTTCTGGGTCTGGAGGCCCACCGTGGTCATGGAAATGTTGACATCCGAGAGGAGGTCAGTTGTAACCTTGTCGTACCAGTCGAAGTTGATTTCCAGCTTGTTGTCAAGCAGGGCGGCATCCAGGCCGAAGTCCAGCTGGGAAGTGGTTTCCCAGTGCAGCAGGGCGTTTCCGGCGTTGTTAGGGTGCATGCCCTTCACAATGCTGTTGCCGCCGAGGTAGATGTCCTGGAAGGCGTATGTGCGCAGGGACTTGTATGTGCCGATTCCGTCGTTACCGGTGCGGCCGTAACTGGCGCGAAGCTTGATGGAGTTGAAAAGGGGCTTTGTGAACTCCATGAAGGGCTCGTCGCCAATCTGCCATGCAAAGGAACCGGCGGGGAAGATGCCCCACTTGCTGCCTTCGCCGAAGTTGGAGGCGCCGTCAAAACGCACACTGGCGTTGAAGATGTATTTGTCAAGGAGCACATATTCGGCCCTGCCGAAGAAGGAGATGTTGGTCTTTTCCGTCTTTGCAGTGGCAATCCAGTCCATTACGTTGGCCGCTCCCATGTTGTTGTAGGAGAAGACGTCCGTCGTGAAGTCGTGGGCGCCGATTCCGGAGTAGTTGTACACGTTGTTCATCCAGCTGGCACCGCCTATCACCTTTACGTCGTGGGCCGTGCCGAACTTCTTGTGGAAGGTGAGGATGCCCTCAAGCTGCTGGTAATGAACGTCTTCCTGCTCTACGGTTGCCTGTCCGTTGTAGGAGGCTCCAACGGAGGTGTTGCGGTCGAAGTAACTCTGGTACTTGTCGTTTTCACGGCTTGTGGAGTACTGTACGCGGGCCTTCAGGAAGGGGAAGGGGTCTACTTCGGCATACAGCGTAACGTAGTTGTTGTTCACGTTTATGTTGTAGTCCTGGTACATGGTTTCATAGTAAACCTTTTCCACGCGGGCGTCCCGGCCGAAGACGTCCTTGCCCTCTATGGTGTTGAGGGGATTTGCAAGGAACATCCAGTAGATGACGTTGGAGGTGGAGCTTGCCGTACCTGTGCTGAAGTAGGTGCGCTTTGTGGCGGCCAAGTAGGCGTTTATGCCCATCCTGAGCCAGTTTGTGGGGGTGAAGTCCGCGTTGATGCGGGCGCTGGTGCGGCCGAAGTCGGAGTTCATCACAAGGCCTTTGTCGGAGGTGTTCACAAAGCTTGCGGCGGCCCTAACCTTGTCGTTGCCGCCCTGAACGTTCACGGCGTGCGTCTGGGTGAGGGCGGTGCGGGTCATCTGCTTGATCCAGTCCGTGCCCGCGCCCTTGAAGGCCTGCTGTTCCTCCGTGTACGGAGGGTCACCGGCGCTGCCGTTTTGCCTCCACACGTCCATGTCGAAGTTGATCTTGTCTTCGGCATTCATGAGTTTCCAGGGATTCCTCAGGATCTTTGCCGACAGATTATAGGAATAATCCACGGAGAAGCGCCCTGCGGCACCCTGCTTTGTGGTGATGAGGATGACGCCGTTGGCGCCGCGTGCTCCGTAAATTGCCGTTGCGGCGGCGTCCTTGAGGATTTCAATGCTCTCGATGTCCTCCGGGCTCACCTGGTTGCCCACGTTGCTCTGGATTCCGTCCACTACATATAAAGGGTCGTTGCTGGCCGAAATGGATGACGAACCTCTCACGCGGATGTTGATGCCGCCGCCGGGTTCGAAGGAAGTCTGCCTCACCGCAACACCGGCTGCACGGCCTCTCAGGAGGTCTGCGGTGTTGGTGATGACGCCGGCCTTCACTTCGTCGGCCTTGATGGAGGAGACGCTTCCGGCAAGGTCACGCTTGCGGGTTACGCCGTAACCTACCACCACAACGTCTTCCAGGATTTCGGCGTCTGTCTGCATGTGCACCGCCACGGAAGGGCCGGTGACGGTAACGGTTTCCGTCACCATGCCAAGGCAGGAGACCTCAAGGGTCTGGCCCTTGGATGCCTTGATTTCAAAAAGTCCGTTGTTGTCGGAGGTCACGCCTGTGGTTGTACCTTGAATAAGGATGAAGGCTCCGGCCACGGGAGCGCCGTTTTCGTCCTGGACAACACCTTTTACGGTTTGCTGGGCGTATGCCGAAAATGACACCGCCACCGCCGCCAGGATGAGAGTTAGTCTTAAAATGAGATTGCGCATAAAGCAATTGGTTATCGTCTTTTGCAAAATTGCACAAATAAAAGCATAGCCGCTAATGATTTTTGCTGAAAAAAGTATACTTTTGTCTAAAATTATACTTTATGGGTGTCCAAACCGTATATAAAAAACTGAGAATCCTGGCCCTGTCCCTTTTTCTTGTCCCGTCTGCCGCCATGGCCGACAGTTTCTACTGCAAGCGCGTGGACATCAAGGAGGGCCTTTCGCAGCCAAGCGTCACTTCCATCATTTCAGACAACCAGGGTGCGGTTTGGATAGGCACAAGGTTCGGCCTCAACAAGTACCGGAGCAACAGGATAAGCATAGAGGGGACAGACTATGTGTACTCCCTTTTCCGGGATTCAAGGGACAACCTTTGGGCCGGAACGGAGAACGGGCTCTTTGTAAAAGGGCCCGGCGCAGACGGCTTCCGGCAGGTTGCAGGGCATACCATAGTCCACTGTGCCCTGGAGGCCGGCGGGGGCGTGTATTTCGGCACTTCCGAAGGCCTTCATTTCTATGATCCGGACACCGGAGAGTTTACAAGGGAGCGCGTGCACATAGACGGCGCCTTTGTGGTAAGGATATTCCCGCTGGACGGCGGTCGTTTTCTCATAGTGGACAGGGGGCTCGGGCTCATGGTGTTTTCCCCTGAGGACAATTCTTTGGAAAAGCTGCATGTCCCCGGCCTGGAGCAGTCCATCATCATGGACGGCTGCATCTATGACTCCCACCTTTATCTTGCCATATATAACAGGGGGCTCCATGAGGTGGACCTTGGGCGGAAGGAGGTTGTGAGGGAGTTCAGGAGTTCAACTTCCGGCCTTTCCTTTGACATCATCCTCTCCCTTATGGAAATCGACGGCCGGCTGTGGATGGGAACAGATGGCGGCGGAATTTGCATCCTGGACCATGGCACAATCCGTAAGCTTGATGAAATTCCCTCAGGCTCAGTTACTTGTCTTTACCACGATTCCCGCGGAACAGTGTGGGCCGGGACCGTGAGAAACGGGGCGTTTTCCTTAAAGACCACCGATATCCGCCAGTATCCGCTTTCCGGAAACGTTGTAAACAGCATCTGGAAGGCCGGTAACGGGGATGTGTGGATAGGGACGGACGGCATGGGGGTTACCCTTTTCCGGCCGGGCAGTTCAGCCATGACGGATTTCCCCGGGCAGGAGGGCGTGAAAGTGCATTCGCTTACGGAATTCGATGGCAGGCGCCTTGTCCTTTCGGTCTACAGCCAGGGGCTTCAGCTCTTTGACAAAAAGACCGGGCGGCGTTCTCCTTTCCTTATTGTAAATGCCGAAACTAACGCTCAGGAGTGCTCCAGCGGCGGTTCGCCAAACATCTATGCCCTTCCGGATGGCAAAATCCTCATCCTTGCCATCAGGACCTTCCTGTACGATGTCCGACAAAACCGTTTTTCCCGTTTCAACGTTGGAAAAGAATGGCTGGACGTATCCGAAATGACCCTTTTCGGCCAGGACAACAATGGCTTTTATTACGCCTTTTCCCAGGGCGGAATATTTAGGATAGACGTCAATAAACTTGACATAGAGCGCATTTATGAGTTTTCCGGTGGCCAGACCATCAACTGTGCTACGCTTGCCGTAAACGGCACTTTCTGGATAGGGACCAACCGCGGGCTTTTCTCCTTGAAAAAAGGGGCCGAAAAACTTGAACCCGTAACAACCAACCAGTTCTCCCGGGTAACCCAGCTCAAGGCATGGCAGGACGGCCGCCTCTGGATAGCCGCGGACAACATGCTCTTCAGCATGGAAAGCGGCTCCCGCATAGAGATTTTCGATGAAAGCGACGGTTTCCCGGCCAATGAGATCCTGTCTACAAGCATCTCCAACACATGGGAAGACCAGGCTGTGTACCTTGGCGGCACCGGCGGTTTTGTAAGGATAGACACGCGGGCGGCATCAAGGGAAAACCCATCCCTGGAACTGGGCCTTTACGAGGTCAGCGTTTCCGGAGAGCGCCTTGATTGCAGTACCGACGGCTCCGTCAGGATCCCCTGGAACTACGGAACCCTCCTTGTGGGCGTCAACCTCAAGGGAATAGACCCTTTCCAAAAGGAAATGTACCGTTTTGAGGTTACGGGGGCGGGCTCTCC
>JAFVDC010000071.1 GCA_017478685.1 Bacteroidales bacterium
GGAACTTACGCTCCGGCAAACCCCGCCCTTCAGGGCTCCTCTGTCATTCTGAGCGAAGCGAAGAATCTCACCGGCACGGAAGTCTCCCTCCCTCACGGCCTTACCGGCTACTCTGACCTTGAAGACGGCATTGCCGCCGCCAAGGCTTCCGGCAAAAAGGTATTTGTGGACATCACCGGCCACGGCTGCGTAAACTGCCGTGAAATGGAGGCTCGCGTGTGGAGTGACCCCAAGGTCCTTGGCCTTCTTGCAAACGACTTTGTGATAGTGTCCCTATACGTAGACGACAAAACCAAACTCCCTGAAGAGAAGTGGGTTACAACCGAAACCGGAAAAGTTCTCAAAGATGTTGGCCGTGTAAATTCAAACCTGGTGCTCAACCGCTTCGGCGTAAACTCCCAGCCCAATTACTTCATTCTTGACGGGGATGGCGAGATCCTGAAAGGCCCCAGAGGCTATAATCTTGACATTGAGGGATTTGTTAATTTCCTGACTCTATGACAGGTGAAGAAATAATTGCTCTTGTAAAGCGCGAAGTAAAGCCCGCATTAGGCTGTACAGAACCCATTGCCGTAGCCCTGGCTGTTGCCAAGGCTGCGGAAATCATTAATGACAACTGCGCCTCGTGCTGTGACTGCTGGCGCATGCAGGCCGATTTCCGGCTGGACATTGCAGTAAGCGGCAACATCCTCAAAAACGGCATGGGAGTGGGCATCCCCGGCACCGGCATGGTGGGCCTTCCCGTCGCAGCCGCCCTCGGCGCCGTTTGCGGGGACTCGTCAAAAGGCCTTGAAGTGCTTCAGGGGCTTACCCGGGAGGCCGTTGAAAGGGCCAAGGAACTTGTCTCAAAAGGCTGCGTACACATCTCCGTGGCCGAAACAGAGCACCTTCTCTATGTGAAGGCAACCGTTTCCGTGGAGGGCGGCCTCCAGGCCAGTGCCGAAGTAGACCCTCACGCCTACGCCGTCATTGAAGACGACCACGACCGCATAGTTGAGACCTCCTTCGCCGACAAAATCCTCATGAGCTCTGAAAGCGCCGCAGCCGCAAAGGAACATCGGCCGGAATCCTACGACCTTACGATAAAGGACATCTGGGACTTCGCAACTTCGGCCCCCTATGAAAGCATTTCCTTCATCCTCGGAGACCGGGAACTCAATCTTGCCCTGGCCGAAGAAGGCCTCCGCGGGGACTACGGCCTCAAGGTTGGAAAGGCCATCCGGGAAAACCAGGAAGAGGTTTTCGGGGACGATTTCCTGAGCTACGCCATGGGCATGACCGCCGCCGCCTCCGACGCCCGCATGGCCGGCAGCACGCTTCCCGCCATGAGCAACAGCGGCAGCGGCAACCAGGGCATCACCGTGAGCATGCCCGTAATTGCCTATGCCTTAAAGTACAAGGTGGCCGATGAACCCCTTGCCCGTGCGCTCTTTCTCAGCAACCTTGTGGCAATCCACATCAAACACTACCTTGGAAAACTGAGCGCCCTTTGCGGCTGCGTGGTGGCTTCCACCGGCAGCGCCTGCGGCATTGTGTACCTGCAGGGCGGCGGGTATAACGAAGTCTGTTACGCCATCAAGAACATGGCCGGTAACATCACCGGCATGGTATGCGACGGCGCCAAGGTTGGCTGCGCCATGAAAGTGGCTTCAGGCGTCTCCTGCGCCGTTCAGTCGGCCGTCCTGGCCCTTCGAGGCACCTGCATCCCCTCCACTGACGGCATAGTGGAAGACGATGTTGAAAAAACCATCCAGAACGTAGGCGCTATAGGCTCTGCCGGCATGAAGGCCACCGACAACATGATCCTGGATATCATGCTCTGTAAATAGCTGCGTTTTCTTTAAAGTGCTGATTAGCACTTGTTTATAAAATTTGCTCCCGGTCAAAATGCCGGGAGTAAATTGCGTAATTGCTTGGTTACAAAGCGTTTAACAAAAACGGCCCACTATGCGCCAAGCGTAGCGACCATCACGGCTTTAATGGTGTGCATGCGGTTTTCGGCCTCGTCGAAGACAATGCTGGCGGGGCTTTCGAAAACGTCCTCGGTTACTTCCACACCGTTGAGGCCGAATTTCTGGAACACGTCTTCTCCGACCTTGGTTTCGCGGTTGTGGTAGGCGGGGAGGCAGTGCATGAACTTGCACTTAGGGTTGCCGGTGGCGGCCATGAGCTCTGCGTTCACCTGGAAAGGCCTCAGGAGTTCGATGCGCTCCTTCCATACGGAATCCGGCTCTCCCATGGATACCCAGACGTCCGTGTAAAGGAAGTCGCAGCCCTTGACGCCGGCCTTAGGGTCGTCCGTAATGGTGATGCGTGCGCCGGTCTCCTGAGCAATCTTTCGGCACTGAGCAACAAGCTCAGGGGCGGGCTGGAGGGCCTTAGGGGCCACAATCCTTACGTCCATTCCCATTTTTGCACCGCCTACAAGGAGGCTGTTGCCCATGTTGAAGCGGGCGTCGCCAAGATATGCGTAGGACACCTCCCTCAGGGGCTTGTCTACGTGCTCACGCATGGTGAGGAAGTCGGCCAGGATCTGGGTGGGATGGAACTCGTTGGTGAGGCCGTTCCAAACGGGAACGCCTGAATATTCGGCCAGTTCCTCCACGGTTTTCTGGGCAAAGCCGCGGTACTCTATGCCGTCGTACATGCGTCCAAGTACGCGTGCGGTGTCCTTCATGGATTCTTTTATGCCGATCTGGCTGCCGGTGGGGCCGAGGTATGTCACATGAGCGCCCTGGTCGTGGGCTGCAACCTCAAAGGCGCAGCGGGTGCGGGTAGAGGTTTTCTCGAAGATGAGGGCTATGTTCTTGCCCACAAGGCGGGGCTTTTCCGTTCCGGCGTATTTTGCCTTTTTAAGTTCTGATGCAAGGTCAAGCAGGTACTCAATCTCTTTGGGTGAGTAGTCGAGCAGCTTCAGGAAGCTGCGGTTTCTGAGGTTATATGCCATAGTTTTTATTAATGGATTATTCTGGTTTTTGAAATGTTGCAGGCCTCTCCTCCGTTTTCCATGAAATAGAGGGCGGCGCGCACCTTGGGGGCCATGGAGCCTTCCGTGAACTGACCTTCCTCAAGATACTGCCTGGCCTCCGCTACAGTCATGGTCTCCAAGGCCTTCTCTCCGGGCTTATGGAAGTTGATGCAGACATAGGGGACATCGGTAAATATATGGAATTCAGATGCTTTCATCTTTACGGCCGCAAGGGCGCTGGCAAGGTCCTTGTCAATTACGGCTTCCACGCCGGTTCCGTCTGCCAGCACGGGAATGCCGCCACCGCCAACGGTTATTACTATGTTGCCATCTCTGGCCAGTTTTTCCACAATGCCGATATTGCTGACTTCCAGCGGCTTGGGAGAAGCCACCACCTTGCGCCATCCGCGGCCTCCGGGGTCTTCGCGGTAAGTGGCGCCGTCCTGCGGAGCCTGAGGGTAATACGGCCCCACCGGCTTGGTGGGATTCCGGAATGCGGGGTCTTCGGCCGAAACAACCACCCTTGTGACTACCGACACTACGGGCCTGTCCATTCCGGCGCTTTCAAGGGCCCTGTGAAGGCCTGTTTCCAGGAGATAGGCTATGCCTCCCTGGGTTTCGGCCCCGCAGTAATCCATGGGCATTACGGGAAGACCGTAAACTTTGTTTCCGGCCTCCTGGCGCAGGAGTTCGTTTCCCACCTGCGGGCCGTTGCCGTGCCCTATCACAATGTGGTATCCGTCCTTTATCAGGGGAACGAGCCCGCTGCAGGCGCTTTCCACATTGGCCATCTGCTCCTCATAGGTGCCTTTCTGGCCGGCCCTTAGGAGCGCATTGCCACCAAAGGCAATCATTGCAAGTTTTGCCATAGTTTAGTCTCTTCTAAGAGGTAGGGTAGAGCAGCGCAGGAGGCCGCCCATCTTTGAAATTTCACGGTAGGGGACGGTTTCCACGGTCATTCCCCACTTTTCTTCAAGGTGCTTTTTCAGGCGCAGGAAATGCTCTTCCACCACAACGACTTCCGGCGAGATCGAGAAGATGTTGGAGTTCATCCAGTACATTTCCTCCGTGGTGAGTTCAAATGTGTTTTCCGGGCCGAACATCTCTACAAGGTGGTCTGCGTCCCTGGGGTTCAGGAAGCCCCTCTTATAGATGATGCACTTGTCCTGACCCACGGGCATGAACGTGCAGTCAAGGTGCAGGATGCCCTCGTACGGGTCTGTGTCGCTTTTCCTGAGGTTGAGCGGAATGATGCGCTTCCCGGGGAAAATCATCTTGAGGTAATCCAGCGCCAGACGGTTTGTACGGGCTGTTTTCACCTGAGGGTAGTCCTCAAAGGCGTACTGCCCAAGGAAAATGGTGTCATTGTAAAGCACTACGTCTCCGCCCTCCACGTGCACGGTTTCAGGCAGGTTGTATATGTCCTTGTAGTGGATTTGCCTGTAGATGCTGCCGTAGGCGTCAATTTCCTCCTGACGGTCCGGGATAATGTTGGAGACAATGATCTTGTCGTCTATCACAAAGCCCACGTCCCTTGCGAAAACCTGGTTGCAGTCAGGCACAAGGTCCGGTCTGTACACCGTGACGTCGTATTTTTTCAGGATGCGCTCAAAGGCGTTCATCTCATCTATGATGTCCTTTTCTTCCGGGTACACTCCGTGAAGGACAGACTCATAGGATTTGCTGTCGAAGGTCTGGTCCAGGGTAGGCGTGCCGCCGTTTGAATAGGGCAGCCCCAGAACCACTTCCCTCAGGCGGGATGTCTCGTTTTGAACGTGCAGTTTCATACCTTTTTTTGTTGAAGTTGCGTAAGATAAATGCCCACAAGGCCCACTGTGAGGCCTGCCCACTGAACCCAGCTCAAGGTTTCCTCTCCAAAGATGAAGGCAAGGACGGCGGTGACAAGAGGCACCACTGCAAGGAACACGCTGGTGCGTGCAACGCCCAGTTTCCCAATGGCGTATGCCCAGCTTGTGTAGGCCGTGGCGCTGCAAAGGAGGGCCAGCGCAAGGATGGGGTAAATCACCTGCCAGCTGAGATAAAGGCCGGGCTCGAAGCTCTCAATTCCCTTTGTAAAGAACATGGGAAGGAAGAAAACGCTGCCGAAGAGGAACTGGTACATCACTATCACAGACGGCGAGTATTCGTCCGAGAGGGCCTTCGTGAAGGCAATCTGGCTTACCTCTGAGATTACGGCTATGAAAAGTATGCCTATTCCAAGCCAGAACATGGGGCCGGTCTGGGTGCCAGTGTAAGTGACTATCCACAGGCCCGCGATGGCTATGAAAACGCCAATCACGTTGAGCTTTGAGAAACTCTCCTTGAAGATGAGCATCCCCACTATCATTGCAAAAATGGGGTTTGTGGCTATTATGAGCGAGGTTATGGTGGGGGATTCCGTGAACTTGAGGCCGTAGGTTTCGGCGAGGAAGTAAATGAACGGCATGCAAAGTGAGAGAAGGAGGTATTTTATAAGGTCCTTCCTCTGGATTTTCATCTTCTGCTTTGTGGTAAGGTTGATGATCCAGAGCAGCACGCCGGCCATGCACATTCTTACGGGGACAAAGAATTCCACGGGAATCTGAAGTGCCAGAAGGCGGTCGGCCCATATGTAGGACATGGCCCACAGGGCAACAGTGAGCATGGCGCAGAGATATGCGGTTAAAGTTTTGTTCATAGTGTAACAAATATAGCCATTTTCCTTCGGATTCGAAAGAGAATAAGGCCAAATATGTCAAACTTGTTATTTATTGATGCGGTCCATGATGAGCGCTATAGCCCCGTCTCCGGTAACGTTGCAGGCGGTGCCGAAGGAGTCCATGGCAATATAGAGCGTTATCATCATGGCCTGGAGCTGGGCGTCGAAGCCAAGGATACTGCCAAGGACGCCAAGAGCGGCCATTATTGCACCTCCAGGAACCCCCGGTGCGGCAACCATTGTTATCCCTAGCATCATTATGAATCCAAGCATCGTGGGGAACTCTATGGGCATTCCCAGCATTATCATGAGCGCAATGGCGCAGGAGGTAATCTTGAGCGTGCTTCCGGAAAGGTGGATGGTGGCGCAGAGCGGAATTACAAAGCCCGCCACCTCCTCTTTGACGCCGTTCTTTTTGGCACATTCCAGCGTTACGGGAATGGTTGCGGCCGAAGAAGCCGTGCCAAGCGCTGTCATATACGCCGGGAGCATGCCGTAGAGCATC
Organism: Bacteroidales bacterium; assembly: GCA_017478685.1. Next base: position 6,172 of record JAFVDC010000071.1, read on the forward strand.
TTGAAGGGGTTCTTTTTGGCCACAATGCCCGCAATGCAGTACTGCAGCACCAGAAGCACCAGCGTCATGCCGAAGATAATCCCTACCAGCACTATGAAAGACTTCAGCACCGGCCCCACTTTCCCCGCAGCGGTCATGTCCAGGAACAGGCCGAAGATATAGATGGGCAGCACCGGAATGATTACTTTCTTTATGCTCCTTACTATGATGGATTTAAGCTCCTCAAAGCCCTTTTTCAGCACTGTGGCGTTGGAGGTGGCTATACCTATTCCCAGCATGAAGGAGAGCACCAGAGATGTCATTACATCGGCCAGAGGGGGTATCTCGATGGTGAAATACTCCGGGTACTTCACCTCCCCGGCGTTTAGGGCGTCCAGACTTCCGCTGTCAATCACCGCAGGGAAAAGCGTGGAACTGAATCCGTAGGCAAAAAGCCCCGAAAGCACCGTGAAGGTGTAGGCCAGCCCCGCGGTGATAAGGAGCATCTTTCCGGCCTTGGAGCCTACTTCGGCTATGGCAGGGGTGACAAGCCCCACTATGATGAGGGGAATGAAAAAGCGCAGGAGCTGGTTGAAGATGCCGTCGAAGGTGTTCATGGCGCGGACAGCCCAGCCGGGGGCGATGAGTCCGAATCCTACACCTAGCGCTATGGCTATAAGAATCTTTACTATCAGTGGCAGTTTAGGAAACTTCATAAGTTCAGTGTTATCTCTCCACAAAGCCCACCATGGCACCGCCGCCGTGCCCCAGCGGCACAAAGACAGCGGCAAAAACGGCAAGGAATATGAGTGCTTCCACAAGGGAGCGGTTCTTGTTTTTCATATAGTTCAGGAACTTACAGGACCCTTACTTCCAGATAATGTTCAATTGTGTAGTGGTAGTTTTCGTCGTAAATGGTAGCGGTTGCATTATGGGAACTTTCATGGCGCCTGGATTCTCCACGGCGGAGGGTATCAGTAATGGGTTTGCCATCGGCCATAAAGGCGCCCTGCACTTCAAAGCTGACGCTGTCCTCCGTGACATCTGTGAGCTCAATGCCCTGATTGGTGTTGAAGCCCGAATCCCGGCTTATTGCCATGGCGCTATCATAGCGCACCAGTCCCTTGGCGGCGGGGAAGAGGAAGGTGCCGGTGTTGTTGTAGTCAAAGCCGGAGTGATGCTCCGTCACTATGAGAAGAGGAGTCTTTTGGGAGGGATCGGCCTGGACGGATTCCGGGATAAGACGCCCGTCTTTCCACTCTCCTTCTATGCTGAGCCCGCATGCGAAGGTATAGACGCCGTACCCGGTCAGGGGGCCTTCAAAGTGGTCTCCGTTGGCATAGTCACGGATGGCCGAGCCCACCAGTTTACCTTCTTCCCACTCACCCTCTATGCGGTCCTCTCCGTCGGTGAAGTTGCCGTCAAAGTTGTCTTTCACAAGGGTGCCGTGTCCGTGGCGCTTGCCTTCCTTGAAGCTGCCCGTGTAGGTTTCACTTACGGTGGAGCAGTGGAGGCCAACCTCGCTGCTGTCCATCATTGTGCCCTCTCCGTGCTGCAGGTCATTCAGCCACTCTCCTTTGTAGTCCTGGACATATCTGCGGACGCCTTTACTGCTGCTGTGATAATGCCCGTATCCGCTGCGCTTGCCATTTTCCCACGTGCCGTCGTAATGGGCATAATAACCGTTTATGTTGTAGTCCATGTGGCCGCCGCCGTGGGGGAGGCCATCGGCATTGACATCTCCCTTATACACATCTCCATTGGGGAACTTGATGGTCTTGGGGTCTTTGACACGCTCGGCCTGATGCTCCTCAAAGAGTTCCCGGCAGGCCTTGTCCCCCTGTTCCATCCCCGTTTTCCAGAGCGCCAGGGCACCGTTCACATCCGGGTTTCCGTCCGGCGTCCAGTCTCCTTCATAGAGCATGGTCCCCATTTGGGAGAAAGCCTCGGCATAACCCGCGTCTGCAGCCTCTGTGAATTCCATCCATGCTTCCACGTAGTTCAGTTCCATCTGGTAGTAGATCATTCCCTTCAGATAATGGCCGAATGCCATGTATTCCGACATCTCTTCCGGACTTCCCAGCTCCTCATCCCACTCCATGGCCTTTTCAATCCACTCCATGGCGGAGTCTCTGTCAAATTCTTCGTCATAATAATAGGAGGCCAGGGCCAACGCTGCGGGGATATCCTTTGAATCGGCTGCCTCTTTGAAAAGGGAAACGGCCCGTTCCATATCTTCATCATAGATACGGTAGGCTTCGTCACGGAGTTGCTGGGGTGTCATAATTAAATCAGGGACAGGGCTACTTCCATCATGTCCGTGAATGTCTTCTGGCGTTGCTCGGAGGTGGTGACTTCCCCGGTGAGGATGTGGTCGCTGATGGTGAGGATGCCAAGGGCGCGGTTGCCGCTGCGGGCAGCGTTCATGTAGAGCGCGGCCACTTCCATTTCCACGGCCAGCACTCCCATCTTGATCCAGCCCTTGGTGTTGGGGTTCTCCCTGTAGAAGAGGTCCGACGACACCACGTTTCCAACCATGTAGTGGATGTCTTTTTTCTCACAGAAATCGGCCGCCTGCCTAAGGAGCTTAAAGTCTCCGATAGGGGCGAACATGCCGTCCAGCTGGTACTGGTCTGCGTAGTTTGAGTCTGTGCAGGCGCCCTGTGCCAGCACAAGGTCCCCGATGTGAAGGCCATGGTTGATGGCTCCGGCGCTTCCCACGCGGATGATGGTCTTTACGCCGTAGAAGTTGTAAAGTTCATAAGTATAAAGGCCGATGGATGGCATTCCCATGCCGTGGCCCATCATGCTAACGCGTTTCCCTTTGTAGGTGCCGGTGAAGCCAAGCATGCCGCGTACTTCGTTGAAGCACACAGGATTGTCCAGGTATTTTTCGGCCATGAATTTGGCGCGGAGAGGGTCTCCGGCCATGATTACGGTTTCTGCTATTTCTCCGTATTTTGCTCCGATGTGCGGAGTGGGGGTATTCTCTTTACTCATAGTGTGTGTTATTGGTCATATGGTCTTGCAAAGATAGCAAACCAATTTGCATATAACAATATTTCTTCTGACCTTTGTTAAGACAAATAGTTCCTATGAAGAAACTTTTTCCTGCTTTTGCGGCCTTTTTAATAGTTCTTTCCGCGGTCTCCTGCCAGTCAGACGGCAAGGGGAATGATTCCTGGCGCAGCCTTATTGAAGAAAGTGACCGCCTTGCTGCCGGGCAGGACTGGGAACAGGCCACGGAATATGCCCTGAAGGCTGTATCGGCCCCGGACCTCACGGATGGCGGGAAGTCCCTCTGCCTCAGCCGTCTTGCCGCCCTTGATATCATCACCTGGCGTGACGCACAGGGGTGGGAGCATGCCGTAGAGGCTGAGCGTCTGGCGCGTGCAAGCGGAACGGATACCCTCATTGCGGCCGCCCTCCTCCAGAAAGGCCGCCTTCAGCTCTGCGGCGCCATTA
>JAFVDC010000008.1 GCA_017478685.1 Bacteroidales bacterium
CAGCTAATGGAGATATACAATTTTGACGGGGACAAGTACAACGCCCTTGAAGACCTTATAACCTGCTCTTCCCCAGAGCCTTATCCGCTATGGAGCTTATCTGAGGAAGAGCTTTCAAAGCACCCTCACATCTCCCTCCAGGAAGCCCATGGCATTGTTCTCTTCCGGCAGCATCATTCGCCCGCAGAATGCACCGTGGAAGGGCTAAAAAAAGCCGGCGTGCTCTCAAGCGAACACGCCGACAAACTGTCAATGTGTAAAATTCAGCCCCTTTAAGATGCCTTAGCGGCTTCTTCGGCCTCAAGCTTGGTGTAGGCCACCTTTCCAACAAGGGTTGTGGGGAGGCTGTCACGGAACTCGTACTCTGAAGGAAGGGCGTATTTTGCGATGTGCTTCTTGCAGTAAGCCTTGAGTTCTTCCTCAATTTCGGGGCTGGGAGTATATCCGTCCTTGAGCACGATGAAAGCCTTAACCCTCTGCATTTTAAGGGTGTCCTTGATTCCAATCACGCAGCTGCGCTGGACGGCAGGGTGGCCTTCAATGATATTCTCAAGCTGGGAAGGATACACGTTGTAGCCGCTTGTCACAATCATTCTCTTGATCCTCTGGCGGAAGTACACGAAGCCCTCGGAGTCCATCTTTCCAAGGTCACCGGTGTGCAGCCACACATGGCCGTCCGGGTGGGTCTGGAGAGTCTGGCGGTTCTCCTCTTCATGGCCGATATACCCAAGCATCCTGGAAGGACCGGTGAGGCAGATTTCGCCTTCCTCGCCGTAAGGGACCTCCTCCTGGGTGCCGGGCTTGCAAATCTTGAAATAAGTGTCCGGGAAAGGAATGCCGATTGAGCCTTCCTTCTCTTTGTCGTGGGGGGTAAGGCAGCAGGCGGTGACGCATTCCGTAGTGCCGTAACCCTCACGAACGCGCACGCGGGCGTTGTGTTCCTTGAGGAAGACGTCGAACTTCTTCTTGAGCTCAATGGTAAGGGAGTCTCCGCCGGAGAACACGCCCCTGAGGCAACTTAGATCGGCCCCGTCAAGATAGCGGTTGCGGGTAATGGCCTCAAACAGGGTGGGAACGCCGGCAATGAAGTTGGGCTTGGTCTTGCGGATGAGGTTTGCGTAACTCTTCACGTTGAAACGGGGCACCAGGATAGATGTTCCGCCCATGTACATCATGGTGTGGATGCACACTCCAAGGCCGAAGCCGTGGAAAACCGGCATAGCGGCAAGCATCTTGGCGTGATGGACTTCCTCGGAGGCCATGCTGGCGGTCTGCCATGCAAGGGCGTTGAAGTTAAGGTCGCTGAGCATGATGCCCTTGGTGGTGCCGGTGGTGCCGCCGGAGAAGAGGACAACGGCCTCGGTGCGGTAGTCTTTATCGGCCACATAGTCATTGGTGGAGACGCCCTCCCCCATTGCCATGAATTCGGCCCAGGAGGTGTCGCAGCCGTTTTTCTGGAGCTTGGGGAACTTCCTTTCCGTGATGAGTTTCTGACCCAAATTGAGGGGAAACTTGAGTTCGTCGGAGACCCTGCACACAATGAGCTTTTTAATGGTGCGAAGTTTCTTTACCTCCAGGAACTTTGCATAGAACTGGTCCAGGGTAACTGCAATCTCGCAGCCGGCCTCGTTCATGTAGAAGGAAAGCTCAGACACTGCCGAAAGCGGATGCACCATTGTAGGGATGGCCCCTATGCGGTTGAGACCGTAAAGGCAAAATACTGCCTGAGGCACGTTGGGAAGGCACACGAGCACCCTCTGGCCGGGCTTTACGCCAAGGGCGTAGAAACTCTTTGCAACTTTCTCGATTTCCTGAGCAAGGCGCGTATAACTGGTGGCTTTCCCCATGAAGGTGAGGGCCGGGAAGTCTTTTTCGCGGGCCGCCGTGTCAAGGACGGCACCGGACATTGTTTTTTCGCTGTAGTCAAGTTTAGGTGCAACGCCGCCGTAACTGTTGGTCCACGGCGCGGCAATGTTGTCAATCTGATATTTCATGGTTTTAGTCTATTTCAATGGGAGTGGAAGCCGGAAGGTCAAGGAGTTCCGGTTTCTGGAAAATTTTGCGGAGAACCCTTATTGTCTTGGAAAAGTAATAGCCGTCGGCAACGCGCTCATCTATGGTGAGGCCGAGCTTTATGGAATTCCGGAGCTCGTAGGTGCCGTCTTCATTGAAGAAGGGAATCTTTTTCACCTCTCCTATCGTAGCGAAGAAAGACACAGTACCACAGTTGAAAAGATGGTGGTAGTCCGCGTTCATCTTGATGGAGCCAAGGTTTGTAAGGTATGCACTGGAGTATGTAGGGTCATCCACGGCAAGGGCTTTGGGATAGATGCCGTAGTACTCCATTTTCCTGAGAGACCAGGCAAGGATGCGCCACGCGAACCTTGGAAGGTGGCTTACCACCTTCAGGATGTCGTCCGGGCCGTGCTTCTGGTTTTCTCCGCGCACCTTTGTAACCATCTTGTGCACATAGGTGTGGACCTGCTCCAGGGGGGAATCGCCTTCCGGCCGAAGCACGAACTTGGCCATGGCTTCCTCACCGTCGTCGGCGAACTTCCGCTTCATGTTGAAGGCCACCTGGATGGAGTCGTGCTCATAGTAGTGGCCTCCCGCGATGAAATAGTTCATCTTGGGCCGAAGGAGTATGGTTTTGGCTATTGCGGCGGTTATGAAATGGAACCAGGTGTATTTGAATTCCGGGTCTCTCTCGTTTTTCTTTGCAAGATACTTGTCAACCTCTGTGAGGTCGAGGGTTTCTCCAAGAACGGCCTCGTTTGCGGTTCTTTCACCAAACAAATAAGGCATCATCACATGCATGGGGTCCAGGCCTCTGAGGCGGTATGCATCCCATCTGTCTCCCCAGCGTTTTTTCCGTTGTGTCATAACAGGTTTTGGTTTAGCAACTTACAAAGTTATATAATTTTCTGTCAATTCTCGCCGATTTTTATTACTTTTGCAAATGTAAACTTACTAACTATGACATCCACACTAGCACTAGAGCACAGCAAGTACGGTTTTTCATCCTACCGCACCTACATCGCCGCCGGGCTTTTCATCATCGGCAATATAGTTGTCCCGCAGCTTTGCCACCTTATCCCTTCCGGCGGCCTTATGTTCCTGCCCATCTATTTTTTCACGCTTATAGGCGCATATAAATGCGGATGGAAGGTTGGACTTCTGACTGCCGTACTCTCCCCTGTCGTGAACTGCGCGCTGTTTGGAATGCCTCCGGTGGCTTCCCTCCCGGCCATCCTTGTCAAGAGCATCTCCCTTGCCGTGGCCGCCGCATTCATTGCCCGCCGCATGCGTTTCTCCATCCTGTCTGTGGCTCTTGCAGTCCTTTCGTACCAGGTAATCGGCATGACCTTTGAGTTTATCATGACCGGAGACTTCTTATACGCCCTTCAGGACGTCCGCATAGGCTGGCCCGGCATCGCCATCCAGGTTGTTGGAGGCTGGGCTCTTCTCAAAGCCATTGAAAAGTGGTAGATGAAAGGGAAAGACAGCTTGTAGAGCTTGTCAACCGCTTCCACGGGCACATCGGCATTTATTCAATGCTTGGTGTCAAGATGGGGCTCTACGTAAAAGATATATTCAGTGCCGATGGCCTCAATGGGCATATCGGCATTGTTGCGTATACAGGCAGCGTCCCGCCTGTGAGCTGCCTCCTGGACGGCCTACAGGCAAGTACCGGCTCAACCCTTGGGCATGGGCTCATAAAGGTTGCAGGTTCCTCTGCCCCACCGCGCGCCGAAGCCACCTTCACCTGCGGGGAAAAGTGCATTACAGTGGCCCTTAAGCCGGAATATGAGGCCCAGATTGAGGCCGATATCCGCCGCGGTGTAGAGTTATACGCCCACGGCCCGGAATATTGGAAATACGTGGAGAACCTTGCCCTCCGCTATGCCCAGGAATGGGACAGGGATGGGATATTCCTTTTGAAACAACAATAAGGCGCTGAAATTCAGCGCCTTATTCTTTAGTAGCGGAGGCTGGACTCGAACCAACGACCTCCGGGTTATGAGCCCGACGAGCTACCGACTGCTCTACTCCGCGGTTTGGGATTGCAAAGGTAAGGACTTTTTCTGAAAAAACAAAACTTTTCTTAAAGAAAACCGCTTTCCTTTACTTTCCAGCTATGACTTTACGGGCTTCGTCGGGGTCTATTCCACGGAGTTCCAATGCCTTATCCTTGAGCCTGTCAATTTTTTCCTTGTTCTCAATTACCTTGTTTTCAATGAACACGGAAACGCTTGAAAGGACATAGTACACGGCCGTCTGGACTGTCATGGCCCTTATTTCGGGAGCAATGAGGGCAAGGGAGCCTCCGGCCGTATTGAGGTTTATGAAGGCGCGGCACCCGAAAGTGGAGGGAAAAATATAGCTTACATACCTCCAGAACTCAGGTATGGATGTCTGCGGCCATGAGAATCCCGTGAGGAAAAGACATATAGGAGACACGCTGAGAAACAGCACAAACACGGTTTCCCTCCTTGTGATAAGCGACGACCAAGTAAAGGTGAAGAATATGCAGTCCACCACAAAAAACACCAGGAGGACCATGATATCCGTCCACTCCCCTCTTTGCGGAAGGGAGAAAATCCATGGAATCAGAAGGGCGATGATGGTGCCTGTAACCATGTATATGGAAAAATATGCCGCGCCCCTTCCAAGAAGCACCCGGCCTATACCAAGCCCCTGCAGTTTCCCCGGCATTGAGGCAAAACTGCGATTCTGTTCCCTGAGCGTTCCGGCAAGGAGCGACTCCCCGTAGAACATTGTCTGCTGAATCACAAGAAG
>JAFVDC010000072.1 GCA_017478685.1 Bacteroidales bacterium
CACCTACCCCAGCCCGTACCTTCTGAAAAAAGGCTGCTACATGCCTTCGGTAGACCTTATCGACATGTTCTGCCGCCTGGCCCAGAAGTACGGCATGAAGTTCTGGCTTGGCCTCTACGACTCCGGAAAGTACTGGGACACCGGCGACATGAGCTACGAGGTGGAAGCCAACAAGTATGTCATTGACGAAATCTGGGAGCGCTACGGTTCCAAGTACAAGAGCTTCGGCGGCTGGTACATCTCCGGAGAGATTTCCCGCGCCACCAAGGGTGCCATCGAGAGCTTCCGACGCCTGGGCCGCCAGTGCAAGGAGATTTCCGGCGGGCTTCCCACCTTCATCTCCCCCTGGATTGACGGAAAGAAGGCCGTGGATGCGGCCGGCGGCAACCTCACCAAGGAGCAGGCCGTGGGCATTGAGCAGCACGAGCGTGAGTGGAACGAAATCTTTGACGGCATCCACGAGTACGTAGACGCCTGCGCCTTCCAGGACGGTCACATAGACTACGACGAACTTGACGCCTTCTTCTCCGTGAACAAGAAGCTGGCCGACCGCTACGGCATGCAGTGCTGGACCAATGCCGAAAGCTTTGACCGCGACATGCCAATCCGCTTCTTCCCCATCAAGTTTGACAAGCTGCGTCTGAAACTGGAGGCCGCAAAGCGCTGCGGCTACGACAAAGCCATCACCTTTGAGTTCTCCCACTTCATGAGCCCCCAGAGCGCATACCTCCAGGCTGGCCACCTCTATGACCGCTACCGGGAATACTTTGGAATCTAGAGCGTTATCTCGATAATATTCAACTTATAGCCCCAGATACTCCCCTATGCAGTCCAGCCAGGTGTAGCTGCCGGTGCCGGGGGAAGCGCTGCGCTGGAAGCAGTGGCCTCGGAGGGCGAGGGTGTGGAGTTCGCACTGGATGCCCATGGAGCGCATCTTTTCCCAGACGCGGACGGAATTCATGGCGGCCCAGGAATCGGCATCTCCGTGAATCAGGAGCATGGGAGCCGTGTCAAGGTCGAAGGATAATTCCGGGGCAAGGTATGTTGTGTCATCGTTGCCGCGGCCGGTGTTCGGCCTCTCAAAACCGTCACTCAGGGCATAGGCGGGATATATGCCGATTCCCCACTGAACCTTGCAGGAAAGCCTGTCAATGTCGTCAATGGGAGCGTATGACTGATGCCTGGAGGACGTTACGCCCATAAGCGTAAGATGCCCTCCGGCCGAAGAACCCATGATGCCAATCTTGTCAGGGTCAAGGCCGTACCGGGATGCTTCGGCACGGACAATGTGGATGGTCCGCTGCAAATCCTGCCAGGCCGTGGTGTGCTTTGCAACTGTCTTCGGCCTTGGAGTACGATATTTTAGCGTCACAACCGTCATGCCTTTGGCGTTAAGATACCTCCGGGCAGGGGCAACCTCAAAGCCGTCGGGGTCGTTGCCCTCGTAACTGCCTCCGGAATAGACAATCTGGATGGCATCCGTTGTGCGCACCTTGGGGAAATGCCACTCTATATATGGCGTGCACTGGTTATCCTGGGGACAAGGCATCTTGCCCTCCGGCCATACATTCTCCCTGACAACGCTTGCGCGGTCTTCATCAGATGTGAACCTGTCCATCAGCTTCACCTCCGGCTCCAGAGGCCCCAGGAAGCCCATCTGGGTCATGAATTCAATGCCCCTTTCAAGGCCGAAGGCGCCGTGCCCCTTGCCGGGATACAGGTGGAGTTCGGCAGGAATGCCGCGCCGCCTCAGTTCACGGTAGATGAGCGTTGAGCCGTTGGGGGAATACGGGTCCATGCCGCCATGATGAAGGCTTATGGGGCAGGTCTTTTCATCAAAATTGAAGACGCTGCTCAGCGTTACATCCGGGCCATAGCCTTCACGACTGGCCATGGTACCGGCTTCTCCGTCCGTGGTGACATACGCAGGAGCATTCAGGATGGCCCAGTTGATGTGGCAGGGGATATCGTCCAACTTGTCTATCCCGGCATAGGCCGATGTCTGGGAATTAGCCGCCAGAAGAAGCCCCAGATGAGACCCCGCCGACATTGCGATGACGCCAATCTTTTCAGGATCGAAGCCACGCTTCTTGGCCTCCGAGCGTACCATCCTCACTGCCCTCTGGCCATCTTCCCAGGCCGTCTGGTATATGGGAAGGCCCTCCGGCCGGGGTGTGCGATATACGAAGTTCACGCACTGGACACCCAGCGCCGTAAACGTTTTGTGCCAGTGGTCTATAAGCCACATGTCACAGGTGTTGTTATATGCCCCGCCGGATATAAGGATCATGCAGGCGTCGTTGTCTTTTGCGGGATCCGGAGCCTCATACCACTCCAGATACGGGATGCGGTGCTTGTCCGGCTTGAAACCGGGAGCCTCCGAAACATCTGTCATGGCCGCAATCTGACCCTCCTGGGCATTGGGCATTTTTCCTTTGGGCCAAATATATTCACGCTCCCACCCCCATGCGCTGAGGGTGGTCATAAGCAGCAAAACGACAACTGGCAGCTTCATAAAATGGGATTTTATAATTTAAACGGGATATCGGCCCTGATATCGGCCGAAGAAGTGCCTATGAGGGCGTGGAACTCTCCGGGTTCGGCAATCCAGCTGTGGGAGGCGGCGTCGAAGAAACTGAGCGCGCGGGAGCTGATGGGGAACTCTATGCGGCGGCTCTCACCGGGCTCAAGATACACTTTCTCAAAGCCTTTGAGTTCCTTGGAGGGACGCTCCACGGAGGCCTCCGAGTCATGGATATAGAGCTGCACTACCTCCGCGCCGGCAACTGCACCGGTGTTTTTCACGGTGCAGGTGGCTTTGAAGCCCTTTCCTGAGCGTTTTACGGAGGCGTCGGCAATCTCAAAGCTGGTGTAGCTGAGGCCGTGGCCGAAGGGGTACTGCACGGCAATGCCCTTGCTGTCAAACCAGCGGTAGCCGACGAATACGCCTTCCGAGTAGTACTCCTGCCACCACTCCTTGCCTTCTTCCTTGATGCCGGGGTACTGGCGCTCGGACTGCAGGGGGCCGTCGGCAACGCGGATGGGCATGGTGAAAGGCAGTTTTCCGGAGGGGGTCACCTTGCCGGTAAGGACATCGGCAAGGGCATGGCCGCTTTCCGATCCGCCGTACCAGGCCTGTACTATGGCGTTGACCTTGGACGCCCAAGGCATGGCGACGGGAGAGCCGGAAATATTTACCACAATAAGGTTGGGTGTTACTTCGGCAAGGGCCTCTATCAGTTCGTCCTGATAGTAAGGCAGGGCTATGTCAAAGCGGTCCGTGCCTTCGTTGTCCTGGTAGAAACTCTTGTTGAGGCCGCCGATGTAGATTACGTAATCGGCCTCACGGGCGGCATCAACGGCGTCCTGGCGGAGCTTTTCAGGTGTGCGGGAATCTTTGAGGTCCTGGCCGGTGACCACCTTGTTGTAAACGGTGGTGGTGTCTCCCACGTATCCGCGGGCCCAAAGGACTTCGGCCTTTCCGTCAAAGGCTTCCCTCATGGCATCCAGGGGGATTACCTCGTATTTTGTCTTGAGGTTGGAGCTGCCGCCGCCTACCACCATCATCTTGTAGGCGTTTTCGCCAACCAGGAGCACTTTGCTGCCATTGGCGGGGTTCAGCGGCAGGGCGCCGCTGTTTTTGAGGAGCACTATGCCGTCTGCGGCAATGTCACGGGCGGCCTTGACATAGAGATGGGCACCTGGACCAACGGCCTCAGGGGCGCAGCCTCCAACGGCTACGGGCAGTACCACCTTGCAAATCCCTACCTCCAGCGCCTCCGTGACGGCAGGGCCACTCAGGAAGACCTTGACGACAAAGCCCGCCGAATACTCCGGACCATCTACCGCACCTCAATGAGCGAAGAGCCCCACTATGGCAGCTTCACCTCTCCGGAGCACTTCAAGGCCGCCCGTGACATCGCCGCCGACGGCATAGTGCTACTCAAAAACGACGGTGCCCTGCCGCTGAACCCCGCCAATGGCAGCAAA
>JAFVDC010000073.1 GCA_017478685.1 Bacteroidales bacterium
GACATCGACCGCTACTCCGAGGCCCTCAACAAGGCATTCGAGAAGATGTACCAGGCTGGTCAGCAGGCCGGCGGTCCTCAGGGCGGCCCTCAGGGTCCGTTCCAGGGTGGTCCCCAGGGTCCTTTCAACGGCGGCCCTCAGGGTCCTCAGGACCAAGGCCCAGATGAGCAGTAATCCTTCCGTGGAGGTAACTCTTTAGAAATTAGTTATTTATGCAAAAACGTCTGCCTGAAATCGGGCAGACGTTTTTGCGTAATATATTAAGAATCAGTTACTTGTTTCCACGGTACTTTGCGGCTTGCTCTGCAATGAGGGCGGCATCGTCGAAGTAGTTGATCTTCATGGCATCCTTCATTTCATGGAGGGTGGCGGCTGCAACCTCGCGGGCGGCTTCGGAGCCCTTCATGAGGATTTCATATACTCCGGGGATATCCTGCTCATAGGCGTGACGACGGGCGCGGATGGGCTCAAGGCGGTCGTTGAGGACGTTGATGAGGAACTTCTTGCACTTCATGTCTCCAAGGCCGCCGCGGCGGTAATGGTCCTTGAGCTCATCAAGGCTCTTGTAGTCCGGCCAGAACTTCTCAAAGTCTCCTTCCTCATAAAAGGCATCCAGGTACGTGAACACGGTGTTGCCTTCAACTTTTCCGGGATCTTCCACTCTCAGGTGACCGGGGTCCGTGAACATGCCCTTAACCTTCTGTTCCATGGTTTTGGCATCGTCTGAGAGATAGATGCAGTTGCCCAGGGACTTACTCATCTTGGCCTTGCCGTCTGTTCCGGGAAGGCGGCGGCAGGCAAGATTTGTGGGGAGAAGGATTTCGGGCTCCACAAGGACATCGCACTTGTAGGTGCCGTTGAAGCTGCGCACAATCTCACGGCACTGCTCTATCATGGGCTCCTGGTCTTCGCCTACGGGGACGGTTGTGGCCTTGCAGAAGCAGATGTCGGCCGCCTGTGAAATGGGATAGGTGAAAAAGCCCACGGGAAGGCCGCGCTTGTTGTCGTCGGTGGCGCCGCCTTCGAAACCGCGAAGGGCCATTTCGGCCTTGACGGTGGGGTTGCGCTGAAGACGCTGGACAGTCACAAGGTTGGAGAAGAACTGGGTCATCTCATGGAGCTGTGGCACCTGACTCTGGATGAAAATGGTCACTTTTTCAGGGTCCAGGCCGCAGGAGAGGTAGTCCAGGGCCACTTCAATTATGTTCTGGCGCACCTTTTCGGGGTTGTCGGCGTTGTCCGTGAGGGCCTGGACGTCTGCGATGAACACAAACATGCGGTCATAGTTGCCCTCGTTCTGAAGCAGTACCCTGTTGCGCAGGGAACCAACGTAATGTCCCAAATGGAGTTTTCCGGTGGGACGGTCTCCGGTGAGTATGATTCTTCCCATAGTTGTTCAATAAAGAGTCACAAAGATACGCTTTTTTCCAAAGAAAAACACTAACTTCGTGGTGTAGAAATGTAAAAAGGCATGTTCTCTTTTATTCTTAGCATCGCAGCCCTTGTCCTGGGCTATCTCATTTACGGAGCCTTCGTAGACCGCGTGTTCGGCCCGGACCCTTCCCGTAAAACCCCGGCCATAACAAAAGCCGACGGCGTGGATTACATTGCCATGCCCACATGGAAGGTTTACATGATCCAGTTCCTCAACATTGCCGGAACAGGACCTATCTTCGGCGCCATCATGGGTGCCAAATTCGGCCCGGCAAGTTATCTGTGGATTGTTCTGGGCTGCATTTTCGCGGGCGCCGTGCATGACTATATGTGCGGGATGCTTTCCGTGCGCCACGGCGGCGCCAGTTTCCCGGAACTTGTGGGAGATTACCTTGGAAAGCGCACCAAAACCGTGATGCTGGTTTTCAGCATGGTTCTTCTGCTTCTTGTGGGAACCGTGTTTGTATACAGCCCCGCCCTCATTCTTGGGGACATTGCCGGAGACGGCACCCGGGGCTCCATCATGCTTTGGGTGGGCGCCATCTTCCTATATTATGTAGTGGCAACGCTTCTTCCCATAGACAAGCTCATCGGCAAAATATATCCTTTCTTTGCCTTTGCGCTTCTTTTCATGGCGGCGGCCCTCATGGTTTGCCTCTTTGCAAAATGGCCTTCGCTCCCTGAAATATGGGACGGCCTTGGCGGATGGAATGAAAAAGCCGGAATCGGTGACCAGCCCATATTCCCTTGCCTTTTCATCACCATTGCCTGCGGAGCAATTTCAGGCTTCCACGCCACCCAGAGCCCGCTTATGGCCCGTTGCATTCAGAACGAGAAACTGGGCCGGCCCGTATTCTACGGCTCCATGATCACCGAAGGCCTGGTGGCTCTCATCTGGGCTGCGGTATCCTCCTGGTTCTTCTTTGACGGAGGTGCC
>JAFVDC010000074.1 GCA_017478685.1 Bacteroidales bacterium
GGACGGAGTACACCGGGCCCTGGAGCCCCGCAAGAACATCCCGGTACGGATAAGCCTCCCTGGTTTCAAAGTTCACAAGGTCTCCGGTGAAAAGGACCACATCCGGTTTTTGGGCGTTGACCGTGCTCACAATCCGCTGGATGTAGGGGCTTTTGCCGCCGAAAGAACCAAGGTGGAAATCCGCGATGTGGCATATCCTGAGCCCGTTTGCGGATTCCGGAAGATTATCAAACTTTAATGTGGTTTCCGTAACCGTAAGGTGCTGGGTAACGTAGAAAATGAGCGTAATGAAAAACAGGGACACCGCCGCCCCAATCCCGGCCGCCACTCCCGCTGGCAGGAAAAGCCCGTTAAGCGCAGCGAGGAATTTGGGGAACTCAAATATGAAAATGAGGTATGAGAACGCCCTCAGGAAGGCCGTGTAGCTTTTCCCGGCGCCAATCGGGGGCAGGCAAATCCCTGCGGCCAGGGTAGGAGCGGCCATTATGGCCAGTACCCACCACGGCGCACCCCTCAGGAGCGTGAGGCCGATTACGGTGTCGGCAGCAACCCCGAAAAGGAACCAAAAAAGCACGTAAGTCCTGACTTTCATGATAGTACAAATATAGTAAAAATCTATCGTTTTGCAGAATTTCCCTTTTTTGAGTATCTTCGTGACTGATATGAAACAGACCATAACAATTATAGCACTTCTTGCGGCGGCACTTAGCGCCGCGGCGCAGCCTGCGGGCCGGGAATCCTGGAACAGCGGCTGGGATTTCACTAAGGACGGCCAGACCAGAACCGTAAACCTTCCCCACGACTGGGGCGTGGAGGGGGAATTCAATCAGGAATACCCCGGAGAAACCGGAAAACTCCCCTGGTGGGGCAGGGCGCGCTATGGCAAAACCCTGGAAGTAAGCGCGGAAGACCTTGCAAAGGACATCCGCCTGGAAGTTGACGGCGCCATGTCCAATGCCTCCGTATTTGTGAACGGCATAAAGGCCGGCGGCTGGGCATACGGCTACAGCAGCTGGGCCGTAGACCTTACGGAAAGGCTCCAGGAAGGCAAAAACCGCATAGAGATTGTCCTTGACAACAAGCCGGAAAGTTCCCGCTGGTATCCCGGCGGCGGCATTTACCGCAATGTCTGGATTACCAAGACGGAAAAGACGTCCGTGGCCCACTGGGGTACCTTCATCACCACCCAGATGGCATCCGGCAAGGCCATAGTTTACAACAAGGTCACCCTCAAGGCTCCCGGAACCTGCATCGCCCGCATATCCACCCGTATCCTCTACAAGGAGGGCAATACGGAATATGTGGTGGCCGAAACCCGTTCCGTTGTCGAGGCCTGGGACGGCCGCACGGAAGTCCAGGACTTTGAAATCCTGAATCCCCGCCTCTGGAGCCCGGAGAACCCCCGGATGTACATTGCCCGCACCGTGGTGGAAACGGAAGACACAAAGGATGTCTACGAAACTCCTTTCGGCATAAGGACTGCCGAATTCCGCCCGGACGGCTTCTACCTTAACGGAGAAAAGACCTTCCTCAAGGGCGTGTGCCTCCACCACGACGCCGGAGCCCTTGGCGCGGCATGGAACCATGACGCCTGGCGGCGCCGCCTTGAAATGCTCAAGGAAATGGGCTGCAACGCCATCCGCATGAGCCACAACCCTCCGGCACCCGAGCTCCTTGACATGTGCGACCACATGGGTTTCATGGTGATAGATGAGCTCACGGACACCTGGACCGTCCCCAAAAAGGATAATGGCTACGCCACTCTCTTTGATGAGTGGGCCGAAAAAGACCTCACGGCCATGATCCGCCGTGACCGCAACCATCCAAGCATTGTTCTCTGGAGCATCGGCAACGAATGCGGTGAGCAGGGCTGGCCGGAAAGATGGGACATTCCTCGCCGTCTCACGGACCTCTGCCACAGGGAGGATCCCACGCGCCTTACAACCGCTGGCAACGACAACCCTGGCGCGGCCTTCTCCGGTTATGCCGAAACCATTGACGTGTACGGCTTCAACTACAAGCCCCATCTATATGAGAAGTTTATTGAGGAGCATCCCACCCAGCCGGTGTACGGCTCCGAAACCGCTTCCTGCATATCCACGCGCGGTTTTTACCTCTTCCCCGTAGAGCAGGAAAAGGGAAAAGGCTGGACAATGGAAACCCCCTTCCAGGTGAGTTCCTACGACCTCTACGCTCCCGGCTGGGCCTCTAAGCCGGACTATGAGTGGGAATACGAAGACAAGGTGCCGGAGTGCGCCGGAGAGTTTGTCTGGACCGGCTACGACTACCTTGGGGAGCCCACTCCCTTCAACATGGACCCTTCCGTTTTCACAAACTTCCATACGGAGGAAGAGAAAGAGGCCTACCGCAAAATGGTGGCCGGATGGGGCCAGCAGATTTCGGATGTCCCGCTTCCGTCACGCAGCTCCTACTTCGGCATAATGGACCTTGCGGGCTTCCCCAAAGACCGCTACTGGCTGTATCAGTCCCGCTGGCGCCCGGAAAAGCCTGTGGCCCACATACTTCCGCACTGGACCTGGCCCGGCAGGGAAGGAAAGGTAACCCCTGTCCACGTGTACACTTCCGGAGATGAGGCCGAACTTTTCCTCAACGGCAAGTCCCTTGGCCGAAAGCGGAAGGACGGCTACCGCATAGTTTGGGACAATGTCCTGTACGCCCCCGGAACGCTGGAAGTGGTGTGCTACAAAAACGGCCGCGAATGGGCCCGTGACAAGGTTCAGACCGCAGGCAAGGCCGCAAAGCTCAGCGCCTGCATGGATTATGAGGGGAAAGACCTCTGCTATGTTGCCGTAGACGTGCTTGACAAGGCGGGAGTGTTGTGCCCGGGAGCATCGGCCACAATAGAATTCAAGGTAAAGGGACCGGCCGAAATTGTTGCCACGGACGCCGGAGACCCCACCTCCCATGTGCCGTTCTACAGCCATGAGCTGCCCGCGTTTGCCGGCAAGGCCTCCGTCATTGTGCGCCGTACCGGGAATGGCCCCATTACGGTATCGGCCTCATCAAAAGGACTCAAAAAAGCAAAGATAACATTATGAAAAGGTTAGTTCCCGCCATTTTTGCGGCCATTCTCCTTGTGAGCGCCTGCGACACCTTCAAGGTGGGCGTGTTTGAAGACGAGATGATTCTGCCCCTTGAGGGCTCCCGGGAAGACTCCCTGTTCTACAAGGTGTCCATCCAGTATGCCTCCGGCGGCACGCTCATCCCTGCCATGGAACGGATGAACACCGCAATCGTGGCCCAGGCCTTCGACATGGAGGACTCCGACGCCGCCACCCTTGAGGAAACGGCCGTGCAGTATCGTGAGAACCTCATTGACGAATACATCACGGAGAACTCCGGCATGATAGGCAAGATGCCGGTACTCTCCTGGGAAGACAACATCATAGGGGAATTCACAGGGAAGTACAAGGGCTGGAGAAATTACCAGATAAACTACTATTTCTACAGGGGCGGCGCCCATGGCTCCTCCACCTGCTCCCAGATTGTGTTTGACGCAAAAACCGGAGAGCCCCTCACGGAGGACGCTATCTTTGCCGAAGGATATTTTGAGAACGTGGCAGCCCTCATGCAGGCCCAGGCGAAGGCCGACATGGAGGCCGAAAACCCCGATGTCCTGGACCTTCTGGAACTGGACCTGGTGGTTCCCAACGGCAATTTCTCCGTGGGCCAGAACGGCGTCATGTGGCTCTTCCAACCGGACGACCTCCTGCCGCACGCCTTCGGCCCGCTTTGCGTAACCGTGCCCTGGGACAAACTGAAGCCTTATCTCAAATGAAAAGGCTGGTAACCGTCATATTCATGGCCCTGGCGCTGGTCCCCGCCTTTGCGCAGTATGTTCCATCCCCGGAAAACCTGGAGGCCCGCAAGGCCTTCAAGGAGCACCGGCTTGGCGTTTTCCTCCACTGGGGCATCTACAGCACATATGCGCAAGGGGAGTGGTACCTGTCAGAGCACAAACTGGATTCCACGGCTTACATGGCTGCCGCGGGCGGCTTCTGCCCCTCAAAGTTCGATGCAGATGCCTGGGCCCGCGCCTTTGCCGATGCCGGAGCAGGGTATGTCACCTTCACGTCCCGCCACCACGACGGTTTTTCCATGTACGGAACGCGTGAGAGCGCTTTCAACATAGTGGACGGCACTCCTTTCGGCCGGGACCCTCTTAAGGAGCTTACCGCCGCCGTGAAAGCCCGCGGGATGCGCATGCAGTATTACTACTCCCTTGTAGACTGGATTCGTCCGGACTATCCAAAAGGCGACAGCGGAATCCCCAAAGACTCCCTAAAGGCATCCTACAGCCATTATCTGGAGTTTGAGAAGGCCCAGATCCGGGAGCTTATGGCCCTGAAGCCCGGTGCCATGTGGTTTGACGGCCTGTGGGACCAGCCGGCGGACTTTGACTGGCGCGTGAGGGAACTCTATGACCTCATCCATTCCATCGATCCCGCCTGTCTCATCGGGAACAACCATCACAAGGCGCCGCTTCCCGGGGAAGACTTCCAGATGTTTGAGAAGGACCTTCCCGGAGGTGCTGTTTCGGCCCTGCCCCTGGAAACCTGCGAAACCATGAACTACGCCTGGGGTTACAAGGTTGAGGACCAGTGGTACAAGCCCCTGAAAGACATTGTGGCCCTTCTTGTCAAGGCCGTTTCAATGGATGCCAACCTTCTTCTGAACATCGGGCCGATGGCATCGGGAGAACTTCCGGCACCGGCTCTGGAGCGTTTGCAGGAGCTTGGCGCATGGATGAGGGAGCACGGCCATACCGTCAACGGCTGCGGCTCCACCGGCATCCCGCCGGAGCCCTGGGGCGTCACCACCCGCGATGCCAAACACCTTTATATACATATATTGGATCCTTCGGCCCTTCCCGCAGACGGTATTGTCAAGGTAAGCCTCGGGCGCCGGACATTCTACCGGAAAGTGCCCGCCGTACTTGATCCTGTAGACACAATTCTGGAAATTTTGGTCAATTAAAATATTTTTCTTATCTTTGCAGCCCATTTTGCGGATACATAAGAGCCGTAAAATGGGCAGTAACTATAATTTATTTATTAA
>JAFVDC010000075.1 GCA_017478685.1 Bacteroidales bacterium
AAAAGCACCCTGGACGAGGTAAGGGAGGCCGATGTCCTGCTGCACGTAGTGGACATCTCCCACCCGGACTTTGAGGAGCAGATGCAGGTGGTGGACCAGACGCTGCGCGACATCGGCGCGGCCGGCAAACCCGTCTACGTGATTTTCAACAAGGTGGACGCCTATACCTACGAGCCCTACGACGATTTCTCGCTGGAGCCCCCCCAGCCCATCAACCGCACGCTGGAAGAGCTGAAAAACAGCTGGATTGCCGAGGAAAAGACCCCTTGCATCTTCATGAGCGCCAAGGAGAAAATCGGCATAGAAAAACTCCGAAGCGACCTTTACAAGATTGTCTCGGAGATTCATGCAGGACGTTATCCTTTCAATAATTTTCTGTGGTGAGAAACGCCAGTACCTGAAGGAGGCTCTCCGGCTGGGACCACTTCACCTTGTTGGCCTTTTTCCAGGGCTTCCAGGCCGCTTTTCCCTGCGCCGAAAGGGAATGCTCCACCGCACGGGCAGAAGCCTCTACCGCAGACTTTCCTGTGGGTTTGAGGAAGAGTTTGGACTCCAGCTCTACGGGCTGGCCGTCGTGCTTTCCCTGAAGCAGCAGCATGTGGCTCTGATTGATATGGGAATGGGTCTCAATGGAAGACAGTTTCCGGGTGGCCGAGGTATTGGAGGCTACCCCATAGGCGCCACCGGTTTCCAGCAGGGCGCTGAAATCGCCCAGCCGGCGCTCCAGCACAAGGCCATTCTCTGAGGAGGCCACTACTTTCATCAGGCAGCCGGAAACATTGTAATAATGGTCCTCGCCCAGGACAACCTCTCCCACCTGTGCAGCGTTGGCTTCCCGCACAATCTCTTTATCGATAAAGTGCAAATGCCCGTCTTTGATATAGATATTCAGAAGGGCCGTCTTGGGTTTGAGTCCCTCCACAAAAATGGTTCCCTCCTTGAAATCATCGTACAGATAAGGCCAGGTAGTGGTGCATTCCTGTGCGGCGGCGCTAAGCCCCCAAAAACCGGCCAGCAGCAATAGCGTAATCTTCTTTTTCATCGTTTATTCTTTTTGACAACGGACGGCATAGGCATCGGCCCGCCGCGCCCCCGAAAGGGGAGAGAGGGTGATAGTATAGGCCTCAGTATTGCCATAATCATGAATCTGGAAACTCATGGCAAGGCTTCTGCCTTCCCCGTACGAACTGCCGGGCGCATTGTACCAGTAATTGGCCCAATACCCCGCCATACTGCCCATAAACATGCCGTAACCGCCGTCATAGCGCGTAGTGGCAGGGAAGTAGGCATAGGCGCCGGAAGAACGCTTCGTATAGAACCACCAGCCGTCGGCATAATCCCCCTCCAGGCCGATGACCCCGTCCCCGTTCATATCCACAATCTCCACGTCGCACTCCCCTCCCAGGTCACTGAAAGAAAGGTTTGTGGTGGTCCCAGTGGCCCAGGTGTATCCGCCCGACTGGGTAAAATGCTGGAAAACCCGTGGTGAGGGGACCCGCCAGCCCAAGGGGCAGGGGTCGTAGTACGTCTTGGAGCCCTGGTTTACAAAGGCGCCTTCTTCCTTGACATCTCCCGAAGGATTGCCCCAGAAAGCGTCGTTGCCGGCTCCGGGCCGCAGCCAGTCACCGGTTGTGCCCTGCTGGGCATTGTTGGCTATGCACACAGAAGGGTTGGCAATGGCATACTGCAAAGTATTGTTGGTGGTGTTGTTCATGCTGGTCCCGCCAATGGTCACCTCCTTGCCGTCTATCCCGTATACGGGAATGTTCTTGGTATAAATGGTGCCGCCGCTACGGACCGGGGACCCCGGGAAAGGATCTTTCCGGCCCCACTGGTACAGCAGGCCATAAGCCCCCACCGAAGTTGCGTAGTCCTCGCTGGTGGCGCCAAGGTTCACATGCATCACCACATCTCCGCTTTCGGTGGGCAGTTCCTTCACCGCAAAGCCGGGTGCCCAGACATGCCAGCTCCAGAGGATGGTCCCCGTGGCATCGGTAGCCGCAATAACGGCATTGGCCGCCGTTTTCTTGGCCGTGAAAAGGATACGGCCGTCCTTGAGGGAAACTTCGGAAATAAAGCCCGCCGAAGACTGCCAGACCAGTTTGGCCCCCGAAGGGGACAGCGCCGACGGCGCCGAAAGCCCCTGAACGGTTTTTCCGTTCCCCCGCACCCTTGCCGAGAAACTGTAAAGTCCGGGCTCCCCTATAAGATACGCATTGGAGGTCCCCTCCCCGTCCAACGGAACTTCCGTGAAATGGGCCTGGGCCGCCTCCTGCACCACACTAAAAATCTGCATATCCTCGGCTGCACCCCACTTGGGAGCATAGACGGTGACCTGCGAACGGCGGGAAACAAAATCGGGATTGTCTTGGAGCGAAAGCGTAAAAGAGCCCGCATCCTGAGCCGATACGCTTACCCACGACTCCCGGCTCCGGACCTCGAAACCGCCCAGGTTAGTACTCACCTCTACCGTAAGGGAGGCATTTTGTGCAGGAAGGGTTACGTCTCCGCTTACGCTAAGGGTAAGAAAGGGGTTTTCCTTCTGGGTGGGTTCCTGCTTCTCCTGAGAATCTTTGGAATCGGCTGAAGTTCCTTCAGCGTCAGGCTTGGAACAAGAAAACGGCAAAAGGCACAGAACGGCCAGGATAATGAAGATTCTGTTATGCATGGTTCAAAGATAACAAAAAAGAGGCACTATCACAGGGACGACAGTGCCTCTTTTTTCAAAAGATGCTTACTTTACGCGGGTGAGGGTAATGGGCTTCTTGCCTGCCTTCTTTGCCTTGGCCCGATTGACAGGAGCCTTCGCCACAGCACTTTCACGCTGGGTATCAATGGCGAAGAAGTTGTAATCGTAGTCGATGTAATCGTCTTCCGTCAGATCTGCGGGATTTCCAGACGCCGGAAGAGCATAGTAATCATATATATAGCCGATATAAAGCGCATCGCTCTGCAGCACACCGGCCTGTTTCACGTCCAGATCCAGGCTATTGAGGAAACTCTTGCCGTCGGTGGCGTAAAAATAGTAGATGAAATAGTACTCCTGATAGATTTCCTCTCCAAAAATCTGGTTGGTGGGGAAGGTCAGTTTTCCGGTATTGGTATCAAACGTTCCGTAAATGGCCGTATCCTCGAAACCATAGTAGGAAGAAATCATCACATTCCCCTTTTCGGGGTCATCGCTGGCCGAAATCGTAAGGGTGAAGTCCTCTTCGTTGTAAGTGGCGCCAAAGATACTGTTCCCGGAAATGGTATAGGTACCAATGATGGACTCCTCGGTGAAATCGTAGGCAAAAAGGAACGGTCCAATGACAAATTCATTGCTCTTGTTGCCATAGATGTCTGTGAGGAAGCCGGCGGGGATGGTGATGGTCACATGGGAGCCGGGAGTAGGATCCGGACGGCCTGTGTAGTACTCTACGTTGGGATAGGTAAGCGCACAGTTGTAAGAGCCGTTCCAGCCGTAGTTGGGGAAACCTGAGAAATCGTAAGTGGTTACGGTCTTTACCCCGGCCGATACATACTCATACACAATGCTGCCAATCAGGGAATTGTCGTACTTGAAGTAGATAAAATCTTCGGGAACAGCAATCCAGATAGGGTTTTGGAGGTTACTTACCACTTCCACCACCTCATCGTTGTAAATCTTCAGGTCGAAGTCCTCGTTGGCAATCTTTCCGCCCAGGCCCTCGTTGTCAATCTCGCCCTTATCGTCCAGGAAGAAGGGGCTCTCCAGGGCCTCCACCTTGTTGCCAAGGGCATCCACAAAGAGACCTTCTGGATACTCCACGTTGAACAGGGCTCCGGCAGGAAGGGGATTCTCTCCATCAAGCGTCACGGTGAAGGTAACGGTATTGCCGGAAACCTCCGTAACTACGTTGGCGGGACCTACGGGCTCCTCAAGGCTCTGGTTCTCGGCAAAATACGAGGCCGTAGCTTCCTTGCCCTCCACAAGGGTAACGGGCTCGGAGAAGCTTAGCTGAATCACGTTTCCGCTGGTGGACGCGGAGGCGGATTCCGGGATGGCCGTATCGCCGGTGGTGAATTCCACGGCGGTAACTTCACTCAGAACACCATTGACGGAGGCTGCAACGGCATAGATGGTATACGTGGCGTTGCGGGACAGCTTATCGGCACCGTCAGAGACGGAGGTATCCGTAGCATAGTTCGCAATGTCTTCCGCTATACCGCCAAGGTTCACAGCAAGAAGGCTGTTGGCGTTTACACTTTTCTTTGCGCCGGAAAGCAGGGCATAAGAATAGTATCCGGTACCAGCGGCCGGGGCCACGGTGAAGGCAACCGACGTTTCGGTCTGCCTGTCAATGGTCACGACAGGAGCGGCGGGAGCCGACAGGTCCTTGGTGGTACCTTCGTCCGGGAACCGGGTGCAGGCAGCCACAAGGGCTACAAGGGCTGCCGCACCAAGAATAGATAAAGTCTTTTTCATAAGGCGATTCTCCTATTATTTCTTAACGGCCGTGATGTGAGGATCGGCAAAACCAATCCAGCCTTCATCCCAGTCGTCAGGATTGACATAATCCTCTACCTGGGCGGTGATGCCAAGGTCCTCGTCAAAGTCAAGACCGGTAATCTTGCCATTGGCATTCTTCACGATGGCGATGTTCATGGAACCGTCCTTGCCGAAGCTCTTGTCGGCTGCCAGCCAATACAAGTTAATGGGGCTGGTTCCGTAATGGTACTCGCAGGACTGGCCGAAAGGAAGCGTGATGGATTCGGGTTTCCCTTCGTCATCAAAATTCACGTTACCATAATACATGGTAGCGGCAATGGCCCAGCCGGAATTGGCAAAGATGTTATAGAACCACACAATGGATACATCCGTCGCATCTTTCATGAGCGTCATGGTCCAAGGATTCTGGTTAGCATCCGTAGATGAGGTGGCCGTATAATCGCCAATCAGGTCGCTCAGCGGGTGGTCAAGGTCGGCGATGGTGACGGTGCAGGACGCCGCAGCGCCAACGCTCACTGCGTCGGTAGCATTCAGGGTGATGGTAAAATTGAGATCCCCGGTATAACCGGCCTCGACAAGGGGCTTAATTTCAACATACTGGGTACGGTTCTGGGCATCAAAATCAAGGGTGCCGGCCGTAACAACCTCATAGTTGGTTCCCTTGATGGCAGTGCCGTCCTTCACGGTAAAAGGAACGCTGGTTTTGATTCCGCCCACGGAAGCCAGGGTCACCGGAATTTTAAGGGTGGTGGGATTGGGCAGGACATTGCCGTCCTCGTCCACCACACCCTCGTCGATGCCGGCCGTAGCGCTGTCAAATGCTACAAAGGCATTGGCATCGTCAAAGGCCACGGGGCCGTTCTTTTCGCAGGAAAGGGCGAAAGCGGCAGCCAGCGCAAGGCTAATATAGCTTAAAGTCTTTTTCATAATTGCATCCGGGTTTAATAGTTCTCGTTCTGAACCAGGTTGTGATTCACCTCCAGCTCACGCTTGGGAATAGGAAGGGCCCAGCGGTAGCTAGGGAAAGAAATGTTCTGGTAAGCCGCATTCAGGTTCCAGCTGGCGGGACGCACCACGGCGTCATTCCAACGGGCCTTGTCAAAGAAATAGTGGCCTTCCCAGGCAAGCTCCTTGCGGCGCTCGGCCTTGATGGCCTCCATACCCACAGCGCCATAAGCGGACGCGCCGCGCTTTTCCGTAATGGCACTCAGGTCAGAGAGGGCCGTCACACCGGCAACGCTGGCACCGCGCACAATGGCTTCGGCACGATTCAGGTACATTTCGGACAGGCGAAGCACAACGGTATTGTTGGCTTCCGGAAGGCCCACGCCCTTACCGGCATATTTGAGCGTCCAGTACAGGGAAGGATCGCTTTCGTCCCCGGCTGTGTAAGCCTGCAGGCGGATATCGCTGTCTTCATACAGGCCGATGAGTTCCGGACTGGCCAGGCAGTCGCCGTAAGCGCCGCCGGGATAGGTCATGTAGGACGGGTTCAGGTTGGAGCGGTTGTTGATGTCGATGTACACTTCGAAGATAACTTCGCTGCCGCCGGTGGCCTGCTTCCAAACATCTACATAATTGGCGGGATTATAAAGCTCGAAGGCGCCGCTTTCAATGACCTTGGTTGCATAGTTTGCGGCATTCTGCCACTGTCCCATGTACAGGTAAACACGGCTCAGAAGGGCCTGGATGGCATAGATACTGACGGCCGCTTTCTTGTCGGCCACACCGCTGCGCACGTAACCGGGGTCAATGATTTTTTCGGCCTCCAGAAGGTCTGCGACGATATAGTCGTAGGTCTGGGCCACGGTTTCACGGGCGGGTTCGCCGGCAGGGTCTGTGTGGAACACATAGGGAACCCCCAGTTTGGCCTTCTCGGAGGCGCCCGAAGTGGTGGCGTAAGAGTAAGGCTGGGCAAACAGGGTTACCAGGTCAAAGTGCGAAAGCGCACGGATAAACAGGTTTTCAGCCTTCAGGTTGTTAAGGTCCTGAGGATCGGCACCTTCAATGGTCTCCAGGGCGTCTATGACGTTGTTGGCGCGGGAGATGGTCACATAGGCCGATGACCAGAGGCCGGAGGTTGCGTCGGAAGTATAGTTCCAGTTCTGCTGCGTGGCATAACGGTTGGAATTGTGGTTGGCATTCTTCACGCCGTTGCCCGAACGCATTTCCCCCTCCAGGATACGCTCTCCTCCATACCAGGAAGTACCGGCCAGGGTGGCATAAGCGCCCAGGGTAGCCTTGTCAAGGCCGTCGTAAGAAGACAGGGTAATTTCCGTACTCGGCGAAAGGACGGGGGCCTTCTCCAGGAAATCACGGCAGGAAACTGCCCCCAGAGAAACCACGGCTACAATAATATAGGTAAATACTTTTTTCATAATCATTCTCCTTTTTCTTTAGAAGGAAACCTCTAAGCCGCCAATGAAGCTCTTCACCATGGTATGGTTACCACCGTAGGCATAACCCAGGGGACCCAGCTCGGGGTCAAAAGCATTCACGTGGTGGAAAGTATAAGGATTCAGGGCACTCACATAAACCTTGATGCCGCTGGTACGGATAGCCTTGCAGACTTTTTCCGGAAGATTGTAAGAGAGGGTGATATCCCGGATTCTCATGTAGCTGCCATCTTCCAGGAAACGGGTGGAATATCCCGCATACCAGACGTTGGAGCCACCGGCAATGGGACGGGGATACACATCCACGTCTCCGGGCTGCTTCCAGTAGTTGAGGGCGCTGGCCTGGCTGTTCTGGCTCAGCACGTCCTCACCGTCGGTGATATACCAGTTGCCGGTCATCACCTTGTTGCCGTAAACATACTCGAAGTAAGCGCTAAGGTTAAAGCCCTTCCAGGACACGGAGGTGTTGAAACCGCCGGTGAACTTGGGTTCAGGGGATCCGGCATAGAAGTAACCGCCTTTGGTACGGTCGTTGGTAAGGGTGCCGTCTTCGGTCCAGAACAGGCCGTCACCGTTGGATGGGTTCACGCCTGCATACCTGCGGATGTAGTAATTGTAAAGGTTCATGCCTTCCACAATACGCACGGCCGTGCTTTGACCGTTACGGGAGTCGGTGGTCTCCAGGAAACCGGACCCGGCCAGGTCCAGCACCTTGGTGCGGTTGAAGGCAATATTGCCGCCGACAGTCCACAGGACGTCTCTGGTCTGGACGGGAGTGGCATCCAGCTGAATCTCCACACCGCGGTTCCTCAGGGAACCGGTGTTGAGGAAGTTGGATCCGAAACCGGTGGTATAAGGAACGCTCTTGTCCAGCAGCATGTCCGTGGTTATGCGGTTGTAGAAGTCTACGCTACCGCTGATACGGTTGTCCAGGAATCCGAAGTCCAGGCCCACGTTCCAGGTCTTGTTCTTTTCCCAGGACAGGTTGGGGTTGGCCGGACGGGAAGTAATCATGCCGTTGGCTCCGTTGTACTCCGTGGTGGCATATACGCCATAAGCGCGGTAGGCGGAAATGTTGTTGTTACCGTTCACGCCATAGGAAACACGGAGCTTGAGCTGGCTCATCCAATCGCGGACGGCGGCCATGAAGGGTTCCTTGACAATATTGTAAGAACCTGATACAGACCAGAATACACCCCAGCGGTTGCTACTTCCAAAAAGGGAGCTGCCGTCGGCTCGCAGGGAGGCGGAAAGGAAGAAGGTATTGTTGTCGTTGTAGTCCAGAACGCCAAAGAAGGAGAGCATGGAATACTGCGAATAACCATAGGTGCCGGAGTCTTTTTCACCGGTAGAAGTGGTGGGATAAGGGATGGCCGGATCTACGTCCGGGGAACTTACACCTAAATAATCGTAGGTGTTGAGCATGGCTTCCTGACCCACCAGGGCGCGCACCGAATGGCGGCCGAACTTGTCGGCATAAGTAGCCGTGTTGGACGTCGTGTAACGGATTTTCTTGA